>JAJRUH010000158.1 GCA_024277895.1 Bacteroidota bacterium
AACCTGTTAAAAATATTATGCGTATATAGTATTTATTCATATAAACAGAATTGTTATTAAAGTTGAAAAAACAAAATAATAACAATTAAACATAAAATTAAAGTTTTTAAAGACAAATTATTATAAAAATATTGAAAAGATTTATATTTTATTGTTGGTACATTATTTGTTTAATTTTGATTGAATTGAAATTAATTATACTTTGTTAAATCATAAATTTTAAAAAATGAAAAATGTAACGTTCAGTAAATTATTACTTGCTCTCGGATTATTTTTATTTCTGGGAAATTCTGCTGTCGCACAAGATTATAAATATGTCGGGGCAACAAAATGTAAAATGTGTCACAACAAACCGTCATCAGGTGCACAATACAGTAAATGGCTTGCCGGTCCTCATGCTAATGCTATGAAATCTCTTAAAGGTGATGACGCAACCAATCCTAAATGTTTAAAATGTCATTCAACTGCTGCTTCAGTTGATAAAAGCTTAGTTCTTACAATTAAAAAAGCAGAAGGGGTTTCTTGTGAAGGTTGTCACGGACCGGGTAGTGCATATAAAAGTATGTCAGTTATGAAAAACTTAGCACTGGCTAAAACTAAAGGATTAACAATTCCGAATGAAGCTGTTTGCAGAAAATGCCATAATGAAGAAAGTCCCAATTATAAAGAGTTTAATTTTAAAACATATTATGCAAAAATTGCTCATGAGATTCCTTCAAAAAAATAAGTCAATTTTACATTTATTTTAAAAATAAAAAAATCAGTTTACATAAAAGTAAGCTGATTTTTAATTATAATAATATTGAATTAACAAAAAACTCTTCATTTCAACCCGTCTTGTCGGGGCATATAACCCGACAAGACGGGCATATAACCCATTCGGATTTATTCCGGAAAACGAGATAATTTGCGACAGGAATATGCCGTCTAACATATTACTGAATATCATATATTTTCTTGTCCTAAAATGCTGTTTTACAACAGATACCATTAATAATTCCTTCAACATTTAAACAAAAATCCATCTGTATTAATTATACATCTTACTGATTCTGCATATCTTAAAGTCGGAACTCCAATATCATTAGTTCGTTTTATATGAAATACTGTTTTAAAAATCAGTAAAAGGAGATAATAAAACTTCATTTAAAATTGCAATAATTTGAAATACTTCATTATTTAGGCTCATAATTTGAATTATTACATTGAATTTATAACAGAACTTAATTATTTTAATTTATCAAAATGAAAAAAAAACGTAACATATTGATTATGCTTTTTACTTTTTTTGTAATTAGTATAAGTGTTTGGTCGTGCCAATGGCATAAAATCGAACCGGTAAAAGCAGTACCCTGGAATTTAACAGATACAGTAAGTTTTTCTGCTGATATTCAACCTATTTTTGATTCCAAATGTATTTCTTGTCATGCTAATCAATCACCCTATCTTACGGCCGACAAGTCTTATGAAAGTTTAGTTAACGGTGGTTATATAAACACTTCGGAACCTGAAAAAAGCGGTATTTATACCCGGCTGCATAATGATCAACATCCGAGTCAGAGCGGAACATTCTCTCAAAGCGAACTGAATTTATTACTGACTTGGTTGAAACAAGGTGCATTAAACAATTAAAAATTAAGAATTATGAAAAATATAGTAAACAATTTAACATATCGTATTTTTATACTTATTACATTTTCTATATTAATATCGGTAACTGCACAAGCTCAGGACAAACCTGATAACAGTCCTGTATATTCACCCTGGGGCTGTTCTCAATTAATTGACAACCAAACCGTTGTAACACCGGAAAAAGGGTTAACAGAATTAATTATTAATCACAGATTCGGGAAAATAACTCAAATATCTGATTTATTCGGAATATATGCCCCTTCAAATATCCGTGTCGGTGTAAACTACGGCATCACGGATAAGATAATGGTAGGATTCGGAACTGAAAAAGATAATAAAATGCAAGAATTGCTCTGGAAATATAATATTTTCCCGCAAACAAAATCCGGAAGTATGCCTGTTTCAGTAAGCTATTTCGGAAATATTGTTCTTGACGCAAGAAACAAAGACGTATTTGGTGCCGACTATCAATTTACACATCGTTTATCTTATTTTAATCAAATTATTATCGGCAGAAAATTTTCAGACAAATTATCTTTTCAGACTGCAGCCGGTTATGCTCATTTTAACTCTGTAGATTCGGTAAAACAAAATGATTATTTAGGAATTTCTGCAGGCGGTAGATTTATTGTCTATAATGAACTTTCAATAATTGCAGAATATGACCTGCCGATTCCGTTAACATCCCTTATCAGATATTATCAGGCAGATTACACACCAAAACCAAATTATGCTTTAGGAATTGAAATTTCAACAGGTACGCACACATTTCAAGTTTTTGCTGCTCAATATAAAAATATCATTATCCAAAAAAATATTGCTTATAATTTAAATGACTTAACACAAGGCGATTGGCTTTTAGGTTTTAATATTACAGTCAGGTTTTATTAAATATATATTTATCAATTAAATCATATAAATTAAATAAAAATGAGAAAACTAAGGATTTACTTTGTAATTATTGTACTTGGAGTTCTTTTGGCTCAATGCACAAAAGAAGGACCTATGGGACCGGCAGGTGCAAACGGTTCAGACGGAACAGACGGTGTTGACGGGAATGTTACCTGTCTTCAATGCCACACTCAAACTCATATGGATTCTGTAACCGCACAATGGAATACATCTGCCCACGGTATCGGCACGTATGTCGGATATGCAGGCGGAAGAAACGATTGTGCAAGATGTCATTCAGGAGCGGGTTTTATTGAACACCTTGATCTGAGAATAGATACCACTTTAGCTTATCCGGAAATTCCGGGAACTAACATCGGCTGCAGTGCATGTCACAGCGGACACAAAACATTTGAACCTCAAGATGATGCACTGAGACTTCCCGGAGGATCCTATTCTATTGTTGATACAACTTTAATGGATCTCGGTAATAACGGAAATGCCTGTATTGCTTGTCACCAACCGAGAAGAGATTGGAAAAGTTACTGGGATGAAACATCCGGCGACTATTATGTTAACAGCCCGTATGCCGGACCGCATCACGGACCGCAATCAGCAATATTGTTAGGCATTGGCGGAACAATTTCCGGTACTGCTCATACACACAAAACGGCCGGTTGTACTACGTGCCATATGGGAAATGCAACTGCAGGTTACACTGAAGGAGGACATACATTCCGTCCGAATAACGAAAATTGTACTCAATGTCATACAGTACCGACAGATTTTGACTATAACGGTTATAAGACTGAAATGGAAACTAATTTAGCAACCTTAGTAGAGAAATTGAAAACAGCAGGTATTTTAGACGGTGCCGGTGCAACAGTTCCGGGGCATTATAGTTCAGTTGTTTACAAAGCATGGTGGAATTATGAATTAATTCTGAATGACGGAAGTGACGGGATCCATAATCCGCCTTATGCAGAAACTTTAATTACTGCATCTATCGCATCACTCCCATAGAGTTTTTGTTATAAATTTCAAAAAAACCGGCTAATAGCCGGTTTTTTGAAAGAAATTAAATGTATAAACCTTTGTTAAAAGATATCATCAGACAATATCTGCTACTGTGTATTTACTATATATCTCGTACGAATATTTATCACTTTATTCATTTATTAAGGTATCTTACTGTTTTTACATGTTTTAAAATATCAAATTTTCATCTTACGGAATATATTCATATGCTCCGATATCATAATCAGACAAATCTCCCGTAACTTTTCCGTCTCCTCTGCCGTCAATTCCGCGAACTTGACCGTTAATATCATAAACAGGTGCACCTGCGGAAGTTCCCAAATCAATACACGGTGAAATTGATTTAAGACTATAATCTCCTGTATTTGCATCCTTAAATCTCGGATCAGAGCCGATATTTGTATTGTCAACATTATACGTTCCGCTGCCTGACAACATATCATCATTATTTACAAAATCGCAATAAGAAAAATTAAAAACAGAACCGGAATCATGCACATAACAATTATGCCCGGTTTGGTAGTTACTTCCGGCAGTGTTATTCCATAATATACAATTAGTTAAAGTCAAATCGCTGCCGTTAGAATATAAAGCACCGCCTCTGCCTCCTGTTAAATCAGATGTTGTATTCCCTTCAAATACAGAATTTGCAACAGAAATATTCAAATCTGCATTAAACCAAAATCCTGCACCGTCCGTTCCTGTATTATCGGCAAAAATACTGTTTTTTATATCAACGGAATAGCCGGCACCCTGAGCAAACATTCCTCCTCCGACACTGATTCCGGCAGCAGTATTTGAAAATATTTTACATCCGTCAATAACAATATTTGCAGCATTAACACCTATTCCACCCCCTGCATTGTCAGAAATATTACCGGAAATTTCAGAATTAAATAAAGTAACGGCTCCGGCACTGATATTTTGTGCATAAATACCTCCGCCTCTCACTGATGCGTGATTATTTTCAATAATACAACCGCTTATCATATGTGATGTACCGCCGTTAAAGAATATTCCTGCTCCGTAGATATTTGCACTTAAACCGTTATCATTATTATTTCTGACAATAGTATTTGTAACTGTCAAAACATTTCCGGGATTACTTGAATTAATGCCTCTTTCCGTATTATTTCTGATGATACAATCCGTAATTTCAGCTTTGCCGTTATTTATATAAATACCGTTAGTACCGCCGGTAATCGTAAATCCGATTATTTTTGTTGAAGTCGGTACGTTTTGTATAAAAATTGTGTTTCCCGTTGAATCTATAACAGTATTTTCCGGTCCGCAAACTGCTTCCAAAGTTATTTTATCATCACCGGTACCTAAAAAACTGAGTTTTTCATTATAAGTATCCGGATAAACCATTATTACAGTATCTGAAAAAGCATCAATTGCCGCTTGTATTGACCCGTACCATCCGGGGCGTGTATCATTTAATTTCACTTTCAAAGCATTAATTACTGTTAATGTATCTCCGTTTAAAATTGTCGGTGCTCCTGTTGCAACATCGGTTCCGTCATCAGCATAAAAATAATAAGAATGTTCACCCGCTGTATTTATTTGTACAGTTGTTCCGTATGTCATACCTGTCAAGATATTTCCTCCTAAAGGAGAAAGCGGATATTCATTGACACCGTCAACAATGACTTTTATAGTTGCCGGAGCTTCGTTATCTAAATCAGTATAAACAACATTAAAATCATAATCTCCGCCTACAGGTCCTTTTACGGGCATTACACTGTTTGTAAAACAGGAACCGGTTTCATAATCAAGTGTCGGAATATTATTAGAAGTATTCGTAACTGTAAATGACTGATCGGACACAGGCTCAATCTCTGACACAGCAGTATCTCCCCAAGTTGCATTATCAACAGCCGCAAAACGATAAGTATGATTACCCGAATTTAGAATTGAAACCGTTGCCGTATATATTTTTCCCGAAACAACATTTCCTGTTCCTGCTGTCATAGCATAACCCGGCAGAACATCATCAATAATTAAATTCATAGTTGAAGGATTATCACCGTCAATATCGGTATAAACAACTTCAAATTCAAAATTTCCGGGAGGTCCTGTATTGGGATGAATTCCGTCAGATTCAAAAAATAAATTACCTGACCAATTCAGCACAGGAGGATTATTATTTACATAAAATTGATGATTAATTGCCGGCTCTCCGGCAGCGACAGAATCTGTTGAAACAAAATAAAATTTATAATCTATATTTCCCGAACCTCCGGAAGGTCTTGCAATATTTTCCGTAACGGAATATACACTGCCGTCTGTAAAATTATTATCTCCTTCCTGAACAGTCATATCAAGAGAATCCGTTATTCCGTCACCGTTTGCATCAACAAGTAATTTATACACAGACGGAAAATCATTATTTTTATCATAATAGTTTACTCTGAAAAGGAAATCGGTCTGTGCTTTTGCAGAATCAGGAGTAACACCGTCATTTTCAAAATCTAAATCGCCGACCCATTCAAGCCAAGGTGCTTCATTTATATCTTGAAAAGGTGTTCTGTATTCCGGCGTTGTATTTCCGTTGTTATGACAATGAGAGCACAAGTTACTTGAACTTCTTCCGATCCAAACGGTTCCGGTGCTTGCAATTAATTTTACATTTTGCGGTTCGGGCGGAACAGGATTAGAAGTATTATAAGAAGTAATTGCATCATTATTATACCAAATTTGCAATCCGGGCACGCTGTCAATCAATTCACCGTCACGAACCATAGCTAAATATCGCGAACCATGCACATTATGGCAGGATACACAAGTAATTCGACTGTTTAAAACACCATCCCAATCTGAAGAATAGCGTAATTGATTATACCTGAGATGATATTCGTGTCGATTGATTCCGTCTGTAACAAGATTTGTATTCATATTTCCGGAATTTAAAAAGGGTCCGGAATCATGACAACTGTAACACAGCCTGAACTGATCACTGTTATTTAAAGGAACTGTATTCAAAGGTAACGGAATTTGCATAGGCTCAAGACCTCCGACTAATTTCAAACGATAACCGAGACGATATACATTCGGGTCGGTTGTACTTAAATTCCCGTCATCGTATGTTCTTGAAATATTATCAATATGAGCCAAAGTATTATCATGGCAGTTACCGCAAGTTAAGCCTGCTCCGGCAGTTACACCGCCGCTTGTGGGGTAAGTTTCCGCTGTCGGTAATCCGTGACCGGTTTTATAAAATCCGTATCCGGTTCCGTAAATGTATGAAGCACTTTCATCTCCGATAACTTTAGGTGCAAAAATTCCGGATCCGTCAACTTTGCTGTTAGCCGGGTTTTCATCATGGCAACCGGCACACCATTTTTCTTTTCCCGGAGTTAAATTATTTCCCGTATAAACACCGTTTTGCCAATTATTTTTTGCTCCTATAACTGTGTCATTTACACCATCATACGTGCCGCCGGGACTATGGCAATTATTGCAAACATCCGTTTCGTTCAATTCGATATTTCCGTTACCGTTTAAATCTGTTCCTGAAGCAAAACTGGCAATTTGATTAATATGTGTAACATTACCCGAGCTTGCATGACAAACAGAACAATCAGAAATACCCGGACCGTTTGTACTGCTCATATGCATCTCATGTGAACCTGCTTTATTCGGAAAAGTTGTTCCGTCGGGCGGTTGTTTGTGGCAGAGTGTACAATTCAGAGGTTTAGGTGTTCTGTAATATTCCATATAATAATTAGAAGAAGTTGAAAACGAGTGACAAGGTGTACAACCGTTTCCTCCGTTTCCTGAAGCATCATATTCATCAGTAGTCGGATATGTTTCTGAATGACAGCCGCCGCATATTGCATTTGATTGCGGTACAGCATCATTATATCCGGCTCTGTAATCAACACCGCTGCGAATAACTCCTCCTATACTGTTCTCTTTATTTGCACCGACTGATGTAACCAAAGGCAAACCTCCCGAAGCTTCTATCAGATAAGTAAATTTAAGTCCGGGTTCCCTACCCTGCAGCCGACCGTCACGCATCATATTTCCGCCGGTATTTCCGCCGAATGCCTTACCTCCGTGAACATCATGACAGGTAACACAGGTAATATATGAATCGTAACCGTTAACTTCCGGATTAGGGCTGCCGGGAACTATTGCCGTTGTATTAAAGTCCCAATCAGAATCCCAATACGGTTCATTTCGTCCGTGTGCCTGAAAATTCAAGTGATTATATAAATGATCGTTTCTTTCCGTTGCTACACCGTATCCGAAAGAATAGGCAGCATTCGGACCGGAATGATTGAAGTTTGTTGAAAACGGATATGTATTGTCTGTAATACTGTCCCAATCATGACATTTAATACATAATCTGAAATTTGCAGAATCTAACTGATTTATTGACGGATCATTCAAAGGAATTCGCATCGGTTCATATCCGTTTATTTGAATGAGTCTGTATCCTGCACGATATTCTGCTCCTGTTTTATTTGCTATTGAATCAACGTATGAATATGTTCTCGAATTACCGTCCAAATGCCTGTCTCGCGGATTATGACAATCAACACAATTAACTATCAGATTTTTTCCGTGCCCCGAAAAATAGTAACCGTAGGTTAAAGAATCGCCGGCAACATCAGGTGCTGTAACCCCCGTTCCGTCTTGATTACTGCTTGCTCTGTCTGCATCGTGACAAGTTGCACACCAATTATTTTTTCCGGAACGAAGATTATTACCGTCGTAAATTCCATCACTCCAATTATTTTTTGCTCCTGAAATACTGTCATTTACTCCGTCAAATAAACCGCCGGGACTATGACAATTATCACAGACATCGGTTTCAGATAAATCAATTTTTGAATCACCGTTAGTATCAATTCCGGATTTAAAATATGGAAAATCCGTAGTATCATGACATGTTTCACAACTGATATTCGGCCCTATTAAATCATCTGTATCAAGCTCTGTGTGAGTAGAATGGCTTTGAAAAGTTCCGTTTCCGGCACAATAAAGCCCCGGTTCGTATTCGTAACCGGCATCATGTCCGTGACATTTTCGGCAATCACCGCCGTGCATAAAGCTGTTTTTGTGAGAATGACAGCTGATACAATCTGTACCTGCATGGTGTGTGTGATTCCCTCCTGAATTATTTCGATGATATTTGGTAGATGTATGACAAGCTTCACAGATTCCGTTATAATTTGTATCACCGTCAGCAAATGAATTAGTACCGCTTACTGCAGTAAATATTACAGGCATACTTCCGCTGTTCGGAGTGTTAATTGTATCTTTAATTAAATAAATATTTGATTTGTTCGGATTGTGTGTTTGATGGCAACTGTTGCAACCGAGAGACATATGATCTGTGTATGTATGACAGCTTTTACACAGATTATTATTATTTGTCATTCTTAATAAATTTCCGTCATTTGTCGCCGAATAATGCATTTGATGGCAACTTGAACATTCTATTTTAGAATCGGGAATTTGTAAAGGAGCAGACGGCGAGGAAAAGAATCGAGGATCGCTCCCGTCATAAATAAGTCCGACAGGATGACTCCCTCTGTTATTTATATTATCATCAATATACCTTCCTATATTTCTTGCCGAATGACAGTTTTTACACATCGCATCGCCTGTATTGTCGGCTCTTAAAAAAGGAGTATATGTTTGAGAATGTTGATTATGACAGGTTGAACAAATAATAGTATCATTTACAACACGTTTCAACATTTCTGTATTTGTTGTAAGGTTGACTTCATACTGACTATTTATTGCCGGAACATCCCAAGAGTGAGAATTACCGGAAAGACCCGGAGTAGCTTTATCTGCATCTGAAAAAGGTTTTGCATTTGCAACTCCTATCGGATTATGACAACTCATACAAAGATTCGCATTTCCGTGAACAGACGTTAATGAATTCCCCTGGCTGTTATGTGTAATATGGCAAGCACTACAAGTTACGTTATGCGGAGCATCAGATTTCGGACTGTTTTTTATATTGAATATTGAATCGAAAGAAAAGGTGTTATTTCCGAAAGATATCAATATAATTGTAAGTAAAACTAATAGTGTTGCAAATATCCCGATTGATTTTTTAAAAAGAAACCTCATTTTATAATTTCCTAATTTACAATTAATTACTTAATACTAATTTTAGTGTCTTCGTAAATTTCTCAGATGTTATTTTTACGGTATAAATTCCTGTTGAAAGATTTCTTAAATCAACATGTTTTACAATGTCAGTTCCGTGCAACAAATCAGCACAAACTATTTTTCCTGTCATAGAAATAACTTCAAGAGTAATGTTAAATTTATCCGTATTATGAATCTCAACAATAAACTTCCCGTCAGACGGATTCGGGTAAACTTGAAAAAAACCCGGATTGTTCAGTTCATTAGTCGATAAACTGGTGAGTGTTATTCTTTTTTTGATAGTGTTGTCTCCGCAAACTAAATTTGAAGCCGTTAAGGTTACCGAATAAGACCCCTCATTTTCAAATATATGCGAAGGGTTAGTTTCAGTACTTGAAGTCCCGTCTCCGAAATCCCAAAAATATGAATCTGCAAAATCCGAAGTATTTATAAATTTCACACTTAAACCTTTAATATCGGAATCAAAATCAGGCACAGTTTCCTCTGTTACAGAAATATCCACACTTCCTAAATTGTCCGATTCGCAATATTTATCCGAAAAATAGGTTATTTGATATTTTCCTTCCTCCTGCGTATATAAGAAATAGGGTGTTTTCTCCGTTGTAATACTCTGAGTATTATTTGAATTAATACTATAAAACAAATTCCAAGGCGGAGTTCCGTTTAAATCAAATCTTATAATTGCCGTATCTTCCTCACATACAGAGGGTGTTTGAGTTGAAATATCAACTGATGCCGGCGGATTATATTCAGAAATAATTGCTGCACCGGAGAAACAAGTTCCTGAGAAATTTGCATCGGACAACTGCGTTACCTGATATATACCCGGTTCGGATACGCTGAGAACGTACGGACTTTTATCAGTTGTTAATGTAACCGGATTCACTCCGTTTAATGTGTAAGTAAAATTCCAGGGTGGTGTTCCCGTGAAATAAAATTTAATATCTTTTTGTTTACCGGAACACAGAACATAATCAGAATACAATATATTCGAAGTCGGCAGTGTATCGGTTACATTAAACACCTCAACAGCACCGTTGTTAATTGAACTTATAAATATATTCTCATTTGAATCAAATTCAATATCAATCGGCACATTCAATTCTCCGGGATTACTTCCGTATGTTCCGAATTTTGTTATAAACTCAAAATTTTCATCAAAAATACTTATTGTACCTTGGTATGAATCACAAACATATATGTTACCGCATTTTCCTATGTTTACATCTGTTATTCTGTAAAACTCACCGTTTTTATTCCCGTAAGAACCAAAACTGTTAATCAAATTTCCTGACAAATCAAATACCCTGATTTTACATACCGGCTTAAATCCGGTTCCTAAACCACCGTGTTCTCCGATAAGAATTCTTTCATTTCTGCTGTCGTATGCAATACTTGTGGGATATATTAAAATTTCGCTGCCGAACTTTTGTATTAATTTTGCCGACATATCCAATACCGTAACATTATGAAGCTCACTGTCAACAATATACAAAAAACCTGCGGGATTAAATTCTAAGGATGACGGAAACCCGCAACCTTCATAAAATAAGGAAATATTTCCTTCAGTATCTCTTTTAAATATATTCCCGGATTTTTTTGCTCCTATGAAAAGACATCCGGATTTATCAGCAACAACGGAAACAGGTGTAAAAGGGAGTAATAATTTTTCAATAAAAATACCTGCTGAATCATATTTAATAATACAATTTTGTTTATTGTCCGTTATATAAAGATTGTTATCAATATCAATAGCCATCCTTACAGGACTTATTAAATTATCAGTAATATGAGCCGTATGAATAATATCATCAGCATTATTTTGTGCCGTGCTGATATTAAATACTCGAACCAAAAAAAGAATACAAAGGATTAATTTAAAATTTGATTTCATTACTGTAAACTATGTATTTATTAAATCTTATTTTTTCGGAAAAAATCACTAAAATCATTACAAATTCCGAACCAATAATTATCACGGAACCTACTAATAAATACACATCCATATATCTCAATTAGTCCATATCCAACTTTAAAAAACAAGCGAAAAAATAAAAATAAAGAATTTGCATTTATCAATTGAGTATTATTGAGAATAAAAAATCCCCGACATAATTTTTTATTTTAAAAAAAAGTGTAATTTTGCGTGCTCGTTTTATCAAGATTATGGGTAAGTATAAGATCAAATTCAGAGGATTAAAGGAAGGAAAGCATAAATATAAGTTTGAAATTGAAGATTCGTTTTTCGAAAAATATCCTGAATCAGAAATTAAAAAAGCAAAGATTTTTGCAGAAGTCGAAATGTTAATTTCGAAAGATATACTGACATTTGACATTAAACTTTTAGGAACGGCAGAAATACAATGTGACAGATGCTTGGATTTTTTTGATTTCCCGATTTCTTATAAAACGATTTTATATGTTGATTTCGGAGACAATAATTCAGATTTGTCAGATGCTGACAACAGAATAACAATCAGTAATAAAACAAGTGAAATTGTTCTTGACAAACATTTTTATGATTATTTGCACTTAAGTATACCTTATCAAAAGATTCATCCGGATGATAAAAACGGCAACTTGACTTGCAATAAAGAAATGATAAAAAAAATTAAAGAATATTCGACCTGCAAAGAAACAGAAATAACAGATCCCAGATGGGATAGATTAAAAAGTTTATATAATTAGATTTACAACATAAAAAACAGGAAACAATGGCACATCCTAAAAGAAAAATTTCTAAACAAAGAAGAGATAAAAGAAGAACTCATATAAAAGCTGTAACTCTGCAATTAGCAAAATGTTCAAATTGCGGTGCAACCGTAAGATATCACACAGTTTGCCGGGAATGCGGACATTACAGGGGCAAATTAGCAATTAAAACCGAAAATACTTTATAAAAAGTATTTATCAAAGAACGCAATGAGCTTCAATGTATAACATTAAAAACCGGTATCTTCTTAAATACCGGTTTTTGTGTATGAAATCAATTTTAATTATTTTATCACTGTTATGAAAACGTAATTTAATTGATTTTATTTTGCAAACTTTAAACTTAAACTTATTTTCGCAACTTATTTGCTATTAAAAAAATAAAATGAAAAAAATTAATGCAGCAATAACAGGTGTCGCAGGATATGTTCCGGATTATATTCTTACGAATGAAGAGTTGTCTCAAATGGTTGATACATCCGATGAATGGATTATGACCAGAATAGGAATTAAAGAACGTCGAATTTTAAAAGAAGAAGGTAAAGGAACATCCGATATGGGTGCAGAAGCCGTGAAAGAACTTCTCAAGAAAACCGGAACTTTTGCCGATGAAATCGATTTGTTAATATGCACTACTGTTACTCCGGATATGCTTTTCCCCGCAACTTCAAATATTATATGTGACAAAGTCGGAATAAAAAATGCTCACAGTTTTGATATTAATGCAGGATGTTCAGGTTTCCTTTTCGGAATGTCAACAGCTGCAAAATTCATTCAATCAGGACAGTATAAAAAAGTTATATTAGTCGGGGCCGATAAAATGTCGTCAATTGTTGATTATGAAGATCGTTCGATAAGTCCGATTTTCGGAGACGGTGCAGGTGCCGTTTTATTTGAACCCACAACCGAAGATGTCGGTATTATTGATGAAATACTTCATGTTGACGGATCAGGCAGAAAACATTTACACCAAAAAGCCGGCGGATCTGTTAAACCGCCGACTCATAAAACAATAGATGCTCGTGAACATTATATTTATCAGGAAGGACAAGCTGTATTTAAAGCTGCCGTAAAAGGAATGGCTGACGTATCGGTTGAAATGATGGAAAAACATAACATTACTTCCGATGACCTTGCTTGGCTTGTACCTCATCAGGCAAATCTGCGAATCATTACAGCAACAGCACATCGAATGAATTTAGCTCCTGAAAAAGTAATGATTAATATCGAAAAATACGGAAATACAACCGACGGAACACTGCCTCTGTTACTTTGGGAATGGGAAAACAGACTCAAAAAAGGTGATAAATTAATTTTTTCAACTTTCGGTGCGGGATTTACCTGGGGTGCCGTTTATTTAAAATGGGCATATGACCCAAAAGAATAATCAACTAACACAATAATTTATAACAAATCGACAATTTTGTTTTAACATTTTTTAACGTATAAATTTAATTTTAAAAAAGATATTTAAATATATTTACGAAAATTTAACAAAAATATATTCTTATGGACTATAAAGAATTAAAAGATTTTATCAAATCAGTTGCAAAATCAGGTGTAAGCGAAGTAGAGGTCAAAACCGACGAAATGAAACTAACCGTAAAAGTCGGACCAAAAGGAAATTCAGGAACACATACCGAAACAATAATACAACAAATTCCGGTTCAAACTCCTTTTGCTGCAGGAACAATGATACAGCAACCAATGCAAAACCTTCAGACTCAAGTTCAAACTCCTGTTGAAAATAATACAGAAGAAAAAAAATCCGAAGATGACAATTATATTACGATAAAGTCACCAATGGTGGGCACTTTCTACAGAAAACCGTCACCGGATAAAGCTCCTTTTGTAAATGTCGGTGATAATGTCAATGAAAATACTGTCGTTTGTATTATAGAAGCTATGAAATTATTTAATGAAATAGAAGCTGAAGTTTCCGGGAAAATTGTTAAAATTTTGGTCGATGATTCCAGTCCGGTTGAATTTGAACAAGCATTATTTTTAGTTGACCCCAGCTAAATTTTATTAAATTTTTCAGATTTTATTAAATCAAATTCATTTTTATGTTTAAAAAAATTCTTATTGCAAACAGAGGAGAAATTGCACTACGTATCATTCGCACTTGTAAAGAAATGGGAATCAAAACAGTAGCAGTATATTCAACAGCCGATAAAGAAAGTTTACATGTTCGTTTTGCTGATGAAGCTGTATGTATAGGTCCGCCTCCGAGCAATCAATCATATCTTGAAATTCCTAAAATAATAGCAGCAGCACAAATAACAAATGCTGATGCTATTCACCCGGGATACGGTTTTTTAGCAGAAAATGCAAAATTTTCAGAAATTTGCAGAAAACATGACATTAAATTTATCGGTCCGTCGGCTGAAATGATTAATATGATGGGCGATAAAGCCACCGCAAAAAAAAATATGCGAAAAGCCGGAGTACCTGTTGTCCCCGGCTCTAAAGATATTGTAAAATCTGTTAAAGAGGGGAAAAAATTAGCAAAAGAAATAACTTATCCTATTATGCTTAAAGCTACTGCAGGCGGAGGCGGAAAAGGAATGAGAATAGTTTTTAAAGAAGAAGAATTTCAGGAAAAATGGGATTCTGCTAAACAAGAATCTGCAGCAGCATTTGGTAATGACGGATTATATATGGAAAAATTCGTAAACAATCCGCACCATATTGAAATTCAAATTGTCGGAGATCAATACGGAAAAGCAGCACATTTATCTGAACGCGACTGCTCTATACAAAGACGACACCAAAAATTAGCAGAAGAAACCCCTTCTCCTTTTATGACTGACGAACTCAGAGAAAAAATGGGTACTGCAGCAGTTCTCGCTGCCGAATCTATTAAATATGAAGGTGTTGGAACTGTTGAGTTTTTGGTTAATGATAAACGAGAGTTCTATTTTATGGAAATGAACACCAGAATTCAAGTTGAACATCCCATTACAGAAGAAGTTATTAATTTCGATTTAATTAAAGAACAAATAAAAATTGCAGACGGTGCTAAAATCAGCGGAAAAAATTATTTGCCTAAATTACATTCAATTGAGTGCCGAATAAATGCTGAAGACCCTTATAACGATTTCAGACCTTCACCGGGAAAAATTACGAATTTACATATTCCCGGCGGACACGGAGTACGAGTTGACACTCATGTTTATACAGGATATACAATTCCGCCGAATTATGATTCGATGATTGCAAAATTAATTATTACGGCAAGAACACGAGAAGAAGCTTTGAAAAAAATGAAACGTGCTTTGGACGAGTTTGTAATTGAAGGGATTAAAACAACTATACCATTTCATGCTCAATTAGTTTCAGATCAACGATTTATTGACGGAAATTACACAACTAAATTTATGGAAACTTTTAAAATGAAACAAGCCTGATAATAAATAAAATAAAAATGATAAAATAACCGTTAAAACTACCAAGAAATTTATTTTTAAGTTGAAAAACTTAAACTTTTCAGCTTAAATTTGTATAATATCAATCTCATGAAAAAAAATAACAACATAATTATGGCAGATCCGGGAGCAACAAATTTACTTAGAAACGGTACAATTATTAACGGAAATATTGATTCTGAAGGAGACATCAGAATAGAAGGTTCCGTTACAGGAAACATTAAAGTTAAAGGAAAAGTAATTATCGGAAATTCCGGCAATGTTACCGGTGATATTCACTGTTCTTTCTGTGATATATCAGGAACCGTTAACGGGAAACTGGTTATCTCAAACAGTTTAACTTTAAAGGCATCAGCAAATTACACCGGCGAAATTTCAACAAAAAAATTAATCATTGAACCCGGTGCAATTTTTAACGGTTCGTGCAAAATGGACGGAACAAAACATGCAGTACGAGAAGAATTTAAAAAAATCGAAAAAAAATAAAGACGACTTAAAAAAATCTTTAAAAAACTATTCCCGATATTCCGGTTTAGCATTCCAAATGGCTGCCGTAATATTTCTCGGAACTTGGGGAGGATACAAGGCAGATATATATTTTAATTTTGAAAATCACATTCTGACTCTTATTCTCTCAGTTTTTTCTGTAATAATTGCAATTTATATCGCTGTTAAGGATTTTATTAAATAAGAATTAATTGTCTGCATGAAAAAATTTATACGAAATTTTATTATTAAAATAGTTATTCTAACAGTAATTTTAGCTGTAATTGGTTTTGCAACATTCACTTTATTATTTGAAAATTTATATTTTGAAGCATTCCCGTTTTTACTTATTTTATTCCCGGTTGTTTCTACAATTATATACATACAACTATTAAAAGCTTCAAAAAAATCACTGGCAAAATTTAATGTAGTATTTATGTTAAGTTTTATGCTCAAACTCATTATTTATGCCGGTTTTGTCGGAATTGTCATTTCTGCGGAAGTCGGAAATAAAAATGCTTTTGTAATCACATTATTGTTTATGTATTTAATTTATACAATTTTTGACACGAAAGCAATTATTGACGACAGTAAGAAATTAAATATGCACTCTTAATTATCTTCAATACTATAATTAATTTAAATACAGTCTTTAAAAATAATATATGATAATATACTTCTGACAATCGGGAACACTCCGCTTGTCAGAATTAATAAATTGCACACAAACAAAAATGTTGAAATAATTGCAAAAATTGATAAACGCATAATGGTTGAAAACGAAGTTGCTTTTTAAACAGCACGTGAAATTATTCTGAAAGACGGTATATTCGCAGGAATGAGCAGCGGATCCGCCATATATCCCACTTTAAAAATTACATAGGGCTTGCTGAAAAACGCTGAATATATTGTAATTCAACATTTTATACCTATGTTTTTGCGATAAAGTGCAAGGTTTTTAAATAAAACATCTTGAAACCCTTGCACTTATTTTGATAAAACTACCAAATTTTGGCTGCTCAGCTGCACATCTGTTTTGTATTTTGTTCAATTTGAAGTATTTATATACATCTACATCTCACAAAATCCAAAATAGACGCACATCTGAGCTTTTCAGCAAGCCATAATTATATACGACTTCAAACGAGAAACTTG
>JAJRUH010000159.1 GCA_024277895.1 Bacteroidota bacterium
AGAAGACGATAGAACTGATAAATCGTATTTGTAGTCATAGTATAAATATCTTTGTGGTAAAAATATTACATATTAACCAATTTTGAAAATTTTTTTGCTGAATTATCATTATTTCTTTTTAAAATCATCTTTTTTTAAGTAAAATAATGTTTTCAATATGGTGTGTATGAGGAAACATATCAACGGGTTTAATTTTCTCGACTTTATAAGCAGAATCTAACAACTGAATGTCTCGTGCTTGTGTTGCGACATTGCAACTGATATAAATAATTTTTTCGGGTAAGGAATGTAAAATATTCTTTATTACACTTTTATGTATTCCTGCTCTCGGAGGATCAAGTATTATTACATCCGGTTTTCCGTTTTGTAAAATAAAATCATCAGTTAATATATCTTTCATATCTCCGGCATAAAACAGTGTATTTGTAATATTATTAAGTGCCGAATTTTTTATTGCATCATCAACAGCTTCCTTTACATATTCAATTCCTATAACTTTTTTAACTCTTGATGCTGTAAAATTAGCAATAGTTCCCGTTCCGGTGTATAAATCATATACTATTTCATCTCCTTTAAAATCGGCAAATTCTGTTGCTGTTTGATATAATTTTTTTGCTTGTGCCGAATTTGTCTGATAAAATGATTTCGGACCGACAATAAATTTAATATCATCCATTTGTTCGAGAATATGGTCTTTCCCTTTGTAATTTATCACCTGTAAATCTGTTATGCTGTCATTCAATTTGTTATTAATCACATAATTAACAGAAGTGATTTTTGGAAATTTTTCTGCAACGGCATTTAATAAGTTTGTTATTTTTTCATTATCATTTTCGAAGAAAGAAATTATTATCATTATTTCTCCGGTCGAAGATGTTCTGATTATAAGATTTCTTAAGAAACCGATTTTTTTATACAAATTAAAGAATTCGTAATTATTTGAAACAGCATAATATTTTACAAATAAACGTATTGCATCGGAAGGATCTTTTTGCAACAAACATTCCTTTATATCTAAAATTTTGTCATATCTGCCGGGAATGTGAAAGCCGAGTCCTTTATAATCATTAATATCGGTGTCAGTATTAATTTCATCGTTAGTTAACCAGCGAGAGTGAGTGAACGAAAATTCTAACTTGTTTCTGTAATAAAAAATTTCGGGAGCGGGTAATATGGGTTGTATTTCGGGTAATTCAACTTTTGAAATACGTATTAAAGTTTCTTCAACCTGCTTTTGTTTATATTTCAACTGTTCTTCATAACTAAGTTGTTGGCGAGTACAACCGCCGCATAATCCGAAATGTTGACAAGGAGCGTCAATGCGTTTATCCGAATATTTGTGAAACTTTACCGGATATCCTTCTTTATAATTCTTCTTTTTTTTGTTTATTTGAACATCAACCACATCTCCCGGAACTGTTTTACTTACAAAAATTGTTAAATCACCTTGCTCCGGATTATTATTTTTTACTTTTCCGACAGCTTTTCCTTCTATTGCTAAATCAATAATTTCAACTTCTTTATATAAAGGATATCTTTCTCTTCTTCGTCTTGCCATTTCTGTTTATTCTGAATTTTCGGCAAAGATATTTAAAAAGAAAGATATTTAAACTATTTATTGAAATTCATAACAACCTATGTCCGGGGCAGCGTCATTTATACGAGAAATATTATTCAAATCAAAATTCAGAAGTGAAGGGAACATATTTGTAATTTGAATATTCCCTTTATTTATTGCCGGAGAATTTTCTTTAAGCATAAAATCATATTCAAAATAATTTTTAAATAAAGGATTGTTGTTAAGAATTATATTCTTATAATGTGCAGGGTCATTTGTATTAATATTGCTTTTGGGATCAATTTTTAAAATACAGTTATCAAACTTATAATTAAATAAGATTCCCTGATCTGAATAGCCGTCAGCAACGGATTCGGTTTCTTTATTTCCCCAAATAATGCAATTACCGAAATAGGCATTTTTTAAATCATAAACATAAGTAATTCCGTTTGCGGAATAATAATTATTTATAAAAACTGCAGGTGTATTTCTGATTCCTTTCCAGTAATTATCAATAGTACAATGATAGAAGTTATAATTACCGCCTCTTGTTAATGCAATGTTATAATATCCGCAATCACTTATGAGACAGTTTGTTGCAAAAATATCACTTACTTGTGCTAAAATTCCTGCATAAGAATGATGTTCGATTATTGAATTATGAATTGATAATTGAGGATTTGAGTTTCGGACAGAATCAACCTGAATCCCGATATCTGCATTTTTAATCAGGGCATAATTTATTTCATTATCGGAACTTAATTTTGTTAACCAAATTCCGCCCCATTGTCCGGCAACATCATAATAATTATCAGTTGAATCAGTATCGAAAATATCGTCAAAAATTGATGAATGACCGTTTAATCTGTCGGCTTCAAAAATTACAGGATTGTCAAAAGTACCGTTTACCGTTAAAGTACCCAATATCATAATACGAGAAGTTCTGTGAGAATAAATATGTGTTCCCGCCTCAATTGTTAAATGTTGATTTTTGTCTAATGCAACTGAGTTATATATAAGGTACGGTTTGTCATTTGTCCAAGTTTGCGATTGGATGACAGAATCCTGAAAAAAGTGTACATCTTGCCCGAAAGCTTCGAGATTAACAGCTTGTTCATTTTTTTCAGTTTTAAAAATTATCCTGTCAGTTTCTAAAATATCGTCATTATTTGTATTAATCGTTACATTTACAAATATGTACAAACTGTCTTTTGCTCCTATTTCAACATCCTGTGCATAATTGCCGGGAGTACCGTTGATATTTAATTTGAATTTTGATTGATTTCCTTTTTCTAATTGAATTTCAGAAATATTAACAGGCAGATTATAGGAATTTTTTACTTTAAAATATCTGACGGCAGAACCAATACCACTGAAAACAGTATCAAATAAAATCGTATCTTTTGAGAATTGAAGAATGATTTTTCCGTCTTTATAATAATTTGTTTTGTTGCAACTTAAAATTACTACAAAACTTAAAATAAAAAAAACGATATAAAAATTATGTTTTGATTTCATTTTTAATAATCCGGTTTCAAATAAAAACGATAAAAATAAAGTTTTATTTCAGTTTTAAATAATTAATATTTCGGCAACAATTTTTAAAAAAATAAATAAAATTATTGTTTTTAAATAAATTTAATAATTTTGCATTCCCAATCGGGGTGTGGCGCAGTCCGGTTAGCGCGCTGCGTTCGGGACGCAGAGGCCGTGAGTTCGAATCTCACCATCCCGACGGATTGATTATCAACGGTTTGCTAATAACTTGCAGACCGTTTTTTTTATTTTCATATCTAATCATTGATAATATTGTATATTTTTTCTTATTTATTTTTTGATGAATTTTCTTAATGAATTTAAAGATTTTTTTTTGTAAAAATATGTTTAATAAAAGCTGTAAAAATCAAATTTAATATATTAAATTTGTATGCAATTAATTACAATATTAAACTAAAATAAACTAAACATGGATCCAAAAGTAAAAACATTTATGGATGACGTTATCGCCAAGAATCCCGGCGAAAAAGAATTTCATCAAGCAGTAATGGAAGTTGTTGAATCACTTCTGCCTTTCATCGACGAAAATCCTAAGTACAAAGAAGCTAAAATTCTTGAAAGAATGGTAGAACCTGAAAGAGTTATTATGTTTCGGGTACCGTGGATGGATGATAACGGAGAAGTTCAAATAAATAAAGGGTACAGAGTTGAGATGAACAGTGCAATAGGTCCGTATAAGGGCGGTCTTCGTTTACACCCGACTGTATATCTCGGTTTATTAAAATTTCTTGCTTTTGAACAAGTATTGAAAAACAGTTTAACAACACTTCCGATGGGCGGCGGTAAAGGCGGTTCTAATTTTGATCCTAAAGGAAAATCGGATATGGAAGTAATGCGTTTCTGCCAAAGTTTTATGACAGAACTACAACGTCATATCGGACCTAATACAGATGTACCAGCCGGAGATATTGGTGTGGGCGGAAGAGAAATCGGTTTTATGTACGGACAATACAAACGTTTGCGAAATGAATTTACAGGTGTTCTTACAGGTAAGGGCTTAGAATGGGGCGGAAGTCTTATCAGACCCGAAGCTACAGGATACGGAACGGTTTATTTTGCAAAAGAAATGCTTGCAACTAAAGGAGATGATTTTAAAGGAAAAACTGTTGCTGTTTCAGGCTCAGGAAATGTTGCTCAATATGCAACTCAAAAATGTATTCAACTTGGTGCAAAAGTTGTAACTTTATCTGATTCTAAAGGATATATTTATGATCCTGACGGTATAACTGCCGACAAATTGGATTTTGTATTAGAACTTAAGAATATTAAACGAGGCAGAATTAAAGAATATGCCGATAAATACGGTGTTAAATACTTTGAAGGCGAACGTCCATGGGGTGTGAAATGTGATGTAGTATTGCCTTGTGCAACACAAAATGAAATTAATAAAGCTCAAGCTGAAACTTTAGTTAAAAACGGTTGTAAAGTTGTTGCAGAGGGTGCTAATATGCCTTCGGAACCGGATGCAGTAGAAGTGTTTTTAAATAATAAAATTCTTTTTGCTCCCGGAAAGGCTGCTAATGCCGGCGGTGTTGCTGTTTCAGGTTTGGAAATGTCTCAAAACTCTATGAGATATAGTTGGACACGTGAAGAAGTTGATGCAAAATTACATCAAATTATGAAAGATATTCATTCTACTTGCGTAAAATACGGAAAAGAAGGTGATCATATTAATTATGTTAAAGGTGCTAATATAGGTGGTTTTGTTAAGGTTGCTGATGCTATGTTAGCTCAGGGTTTAGTATAATTTTAATATTACTGTAATAATTTAAACGCCTCTTTCAGGGGGCGTTTTTTAATATCCGAAGCGTTTTAATTTATTATCGTCGGAGCGCCAATTATCGGCAACTTTGACGAAAAGTTCCAAGAAAACTTTTTTTTCGAAAAAATCTTCAATATCTTTTCGGGCATCAATGCCGACGTGTTTAATTGCTTTTCCCTGATGTCCTATAATAATGCCTTTTTGAGACTTGCGTTCAACATAAATAATGCTGCGTATTTTAATGATGTTTTCTTCTTCTTTAAATTCTTCAACTTCAACTTCAACGGAGTAGGGAACCTCTTTTTTGTATCGTTTTAAAATTTTTTCGCGAATGATTTCGGACACAAAAAAACGTTCTGTTTTATCTGTTAATTGATCTTTAGGAAAAAAAGGCGGAGATTCGGGGGCTAATTCAATAATTCGGTTCAATAAATTTTTAACATTAAATTTTTCAAGTGCCGATGTCGGAAAAATTTCAGCACGAGGTAGTTCTTTTTGCCATTTTTCAACATATTTTACAATGTTTTCCTGATTTGATAAATCAATTTTGTTTATAACAAGTAATACCGGAACAACAGCATTTTTTACTCTTTTAAGAAAATTTATATTCTTGTTAGTTTTTTCGTATATATCTGTTACATAGATTATTATATCCGCATCAGTTAAAGCTGTTTCTGAAAATTTCAACATTGATTGCTGAAGTTTGTAATTAGGTTTCAGAACTCCCGGTGTGTCGGAGAATACAAGTTGAAAATTTTCTCCGTTGACAATTCCTTTAATATTATGTCTTGTTGTTTGAGATTTTGAGGTAATTATTGATAGTTTTTCTCCGACAAATTCGTTCATTAAAGTTGATTTCCCTACATTTGGATTTCCAATAATATTTACAAATGCTGCTTTGTGTTTTTTCATTCCGGAAAGTTTAAAATTCAATAGTATTTATAATGCTGTCGGGATTTTGAATATCTTTTACATAGTTTTTAGAACGACTGCCTTCTGCAGGAATTTTAAGAGTATATTTTTTATTGTATTTATTTGTTAAAAAGCTGTCTCTTAACCACGGATTAAAATATTTTAATATTTTATAATTTGTATTATAATTCTCGGCAAATTCAGCGAAATCATTAACAGCGGAATCTATTGTGATTTTCTGAAAAGGAATTTCGGTATATAAATCACATTTGCGAAATTTGAAACCGTAATTTTGAGGATTTTCCATAATGATTTTAAAAGCAATGATACGGTAAACATATCTTGCAGTTTCTGAATTTAAAAGTAAATCGTAATATGAAGATGCATGTTGTCTTTTTAATTGTTTGTCAAGATTTCCTTGTCCTAAATTATATGAAGCAGTAGCCAGAGCCCAGTTATGGTATTTTTTATATGCGTCATTTAAATATTTGCAAGCTGTTAGTGTTGATTTCTCAAAATGATAACGTTCATCAATTTCATCATTTATTTCTAAGCCGTAACTTTTTCCGGTCTTTTTTAAAATTTGCCAAAATCCGGCAGCACCGGAAGTTGAAACGCTGTTAGTCAGTCCGCTTTCTGTAACAGCAAGATATTTAAAATCATCCGGTATTCCGTTGTTTTTTAAAATTTTTTCTATTTGAGGAAAATAACGATGGGCTCTTTTCAGATATAAAAAAGTTTCGGAATGCCAATAAGTAATTTTATGAAGTTCTTTGTCAACGGCTTCTTTAACGTCAAAATATTTTGCAGGAACCTTTTCTCCGGCAAAAGTTATATTCTTCGGAAGGGGCAGTGCATATACAGAATACGTGCTGTTTCTGAGTTCGTTATATTTTATAATTGCAGAATAATAATTATCGGCAAAAATAAATAATACAACAATTCCGAACAAAGCAAATGTTAATAAAATACCTGAAGAAATTTTTTTTATCATAATTTTGTTAATCTTTTACTCTATCAGAACAGCATCACCGTTTTCAATATCAATTAATAATTTTTTATATTTTCCTTCAGCAATTTTCCCGTTTTTATATTTCACTTTTACAAGGTCGTTTCTTCCTATCTTTTTTTCAACACGAACAGGTTGAATTTTTTTATTTTGAGTGCTTTGAGATTGTCCGGAAGCTTGTCTTTCATAGTCTTCTTTTTCTGTATCATATTTACTTAAATCTAATTTTTGAATTCTTCCCTGTTGAATATTTCCTGCATCTTGTGTATGTAATTTTGCTTTTAACAGTGCATTTACAACTGCTCTGTTATTACTGTCGAGCATGTTTTTAAATAATTCGTAAGATTCGAATTTATAAATCAACAGCGGTTCTTTTTGTTCGTATGAGGCATTTTGAACCGATTGTTTTAAGTCGTCCATTTCGCGAAGATGTTCTTTCCACGAATTATCAATGGTTGATAATACAATTTGTTTTTCAAATTCAACGGCAACTTCTTTTCCGTTAGATTTATATGCTTTTTCAAGATTTACAATAATATGATATACGTTTATTCCGTCGGTAATAGGAACATCAATATTTTTATATTGACCGGACATAGTTTCGTACACATTTTTAATAACCGGAAATGCTTGTTCAATAATATTTTCTTTACGTCTTTTATAATCTTCAATAACAATTTTGAAAATTGTATCTGTTAAATCATTTGGTTTTGATTCTCTGAATTCATTTTCATTTACAGGACTTTCGATGGCAAGTGTACGGAATAAATCCATTGTAAAATCTTCAAAATCAAATCCGTAATTATTATTAACAACACTTGAGCAAGTATCGTAAATCATATTTGCCAGGTCGGCACCGAGT
Source organism: Bacteroidota bacterium (assembly GCA_024277895.1). Taxonomy (GTDB): domain Bacteria; phylum Bacteroidota; class Bacteroidia; order Bacteroidales; family JAADGE01; genus JAADGE01. The sequence goes on from JAJRUH010000159.1 coordinate 7,661, forward strand.
CGTTCGCCGTAAAGAGCATGTTTTCTTAATTTATAAACGACTTCTCGTTGAGAATTCATAACATCATCGTATTCGATAAGTCGCTTACGGATACCGAAGTTGTTTTCTTCAACTTTAGTTTGGGCACGTTCAATGGATTTTGAAATCATAGGGTGTTGTATAACTTCTCCTTCTTTGAGTCCCATTCTGTCCATTAATTTTGAAATTCTGTCAGAACCGAACATACGCATTAAGTCATCTTCTAAAGAGACAAAGAACTGTGAAGAACCCGGATCTCCTTGTCTGCCGGCACGTCCTCTTAACTGTCTGTCAACACGTCTGGAATCGTGTCTTTCGGTACCTACAATAGCAAGTCCGCCTGATTTTTTTACTTCGGTGTCTAATTTAATATCTGTACCCCGACCTGCCATATTTGTAGCAATTGTTACAACTGCTTTTTTCCCGGCTTGAGCCACAATATCAGCTTCTCGTTTATGTAGTTTTGCATTTAAGACATTATGTTCTATTTTTCTGATATTAAGCATTTTACTTAATAATTCCGAAATTTCCACAGAAGTTGTTCCTACCAAAACAGGTCGTCCGGCTTTTACCAAATCAGTTATTTCGTATATGACGGCATTGTATTTCTCACGTTTTGTTTTAAAAACTTTATCGTGTCTGTCGTCTCTGATAATGGGTAAATTTGTGGGAATCACGGTAACATCTAATTCATAGATATCCCAAAATTCTTTTGCTTCGGTTTCAGCTGTACCTGTCATTCCGGCAAGTTTGTGATACATTCTGAAATAATTTTGCAAAGTGATTGTTGCATAGGTTTGTGTTGAAGCTTCAACTTTTACGTTTTCTTTTGATTCAATTGCCTGATGTAAACCGTCGGAATAACGACGGCCTTCCATAATACGACCTGTTTGTTCATCAACAATTTTAACTTGATTTTCAATTACAACATATTCAACGTCTTTTTCGAACATAGCATATGCTTTCAGCAATTGATTCATTGCATGTACACGAACTGTTTTTGTGGAATAATCGGATAATAAGTCGTCTTTTGCTGTGAGTATTTCTTTTTCGGATAAATCGGATTGTTCCAAATCAGCAATTTCGGATCCGATATCAGGTAATACATAGAATTCTTTATCTTCTGTTTCCGTAGAAATTAAATCAATTCCTTTATCTGTCAGTTCAACGGAATTATTTTTTTCGTCAATGATAAAATAAAGGTCATCAGTAACTTCAGGCATTCTTTTAGCATTTTCTGCGAGGTATATATTTTCTGTTTTTAAAAGCAGAGTTTTCATCCCTTCTTCACTAAGGAACTTAATTATAGCAGTATTTTTGGGTAATCCTTTGTGTGCTCTTAACAAAAATAAAGCTCCTTGCTCTTGTTCTTTTTTGTTATCGGAATTAATCATTCGTTTTGCATCAGACAAAAGTTTAGTAACTAATTTTTTCTGATTATTGTACAGTTGAACGACTTTCGGTTTAAGTTCTTTAAAAAGTTCTTCATCTTGTGATTGGGTTCTGTTTTGAACAGCACCCGAAATAATTAAAGGTGTTCTGGCATCATCAATTAAAACAGAGTCAACTTCATCAACAATGGCATAATTCGGTCTTCTTTGTACAAGGTCTTCCGGACTAAGAGCCATATTGTCTCTTAAATAATCAAAGCCGAATTCGTTATTTGTTCCGAAAGTAATATCGGCACGATAGGCATTTCTTCTTGCTTCTGAATTGGGTTGGTGCTTATCAATACAATCTACACGGAGTCCGTGAAATTCGTATAGAGTTCCCATCCATTCGGCATCTCTTTTTGCTAAATAATCGTTAACTGTAACCATGTGAACGCCTCTTCCGGTTAGTGCATTCAGAAATACCGGTAAAGTTGCAACTAATGTTTTACCTTCGCCTGTAGCCATTTCGGCAATTTTTCCCTGATGCAGAATAATACCTCCGATTAATTGAACATCATAGTGTATCATGTCCCAAGTAATTTGGGTTCCGCCTGCTAACCATTTGTTGTGATATACGGCTTTATTGCCTTTTATGGAAATATCGTCTCTTTTTGCAGCTAATTCTCTGTCATAATCGTTTGCTGTTACTTCAATTTCTGTATTTTCTTTAAAGCGTTTTGCGGTTTCTTTTATAATTGCAAATGCTTGAGGCAGAATTTGATTTAATTTTTTCTCTATTTTATTATCAATTTCTTCTTCGAGTTTATCTATTTTTTTATAAACATCTTCTCTTTCTGTCAAATCAAATTTTTCTTCTTCAATATCATTTTTTAAAGAATCTATTTCGGATTTTTCTGTTTGGAAATACTCAAAAATTTCTTTTTGTAATTCAAGAGTTTTACTTCGAAGCTGATCATTTGACAAATCGGATAACTTATCAAATTCTTGATTAATAACATCAACGACCGGTTGTATTTTTTTAATATCTTTCACGGATTTGTCTCCGAGAAATGTTTTTATTATTGTATCTATTATTGCCATAATTTTATATTTTAAAACTAAACATTGTTGTTTTTACGAGTTTTGAGTAAAAAATTAATGCGAAAAAATTGGTATTGTATTTAAATAAATAAACATATTTTGTAATAATTTTTTCTATTTATCATGAACTAATTTTGCAATATTGACAATTACTTCTGCGGCTTTTCTCATTGAGTTTAAAGAAATATATTCATAAATTCCGTGAAAATTATGTCCGCCGGTAAAAATATTGGGGCAAGGCAAACCCATATATGATAATCGCGAGCCGTCCGTTCCGCCTCTGATAGGTCTTATTTTTGGTTTAATATCAGCATTTATCATTGCTTGTTTTGCAGTTTCAATAATGTGCATAACGGGCTCAATTTTTTCCTTCATATTGAAGTAGCTGTCTTTTATTTCAACGGATATTATTTCTTTATTATGCGATTTGTTTAATAAGTCAGCAACGGCAATCGCATGTTTTTTCATATCTTCAAATTTTTCTCTGTTGTGATCTCTGATGATATATGACATTTTTGTTTCGTCAACAGTTCCGGTAATATTCATAATATGATAAAATCCTTCATAAGCTGTTGTATGTTCGGGTCGTTTGATATTCGGCAGCATAGAATGATATTCATGAGCAATATTGATAGAATTAATCATTTGATTTTTAGCGGTTCCGGGATGCACATTACGTCCTTTTACTGTTACATTTAAACTTGCTGCGTTAAAATTTTCGAATTCCAGTTCGCCTATTTCTCCTCCGTCAACTGTGTAGGCATAATCAGCTCCGAAGTAATTAACATCAAAATGATCTGCACCTCGACCGATTTCTTCATCAGGAGTAAATGCAATTTTAATTGTTCCGTGTTTTATTTCCGGGTGTTTGACCAAATATTCAACAGCAGACATTATTTCTGCAATGCCGGCTTTATCGTCGGCACCGAGCAAGGTTGTTCCGTCGGTTGTAATGAGGGTTTGTCCGATGTATTTTTTAAGTTCCGGAAAATCTTTCGGTGAGAGAATAATATTTTTATTTTTATTAAGAATAATATCTTTTCCGTCATAATTCTCAATAATTTGAGGATTAATATTGGTGCCGCTTGCATCGGGTGCTGTATCCAAATGTGAAATAAAACCTATTACCGGAAGTTCTTTGTCGGAGTTTGAAGGTAAAGTTGCATATAAATAACATTTGTCTGATAATTTGATATTTTTCAAATCCAAATTTTCCATTTCGCGTTCAAGTTCTTTGGCTAATTCAAATTGCTTAACAGTACTTGGGTTGGTATCAGATTCAGGGTCTGATTTTGTATCAAATGTAATATATTTTAAAAATTTATATTTTACGTTTTTCATATGTTTATTTTTTATTGTCTTTTTTATGTTTAACGATTTCAATTTTAATTGATTTTTCGCTTTCTTTATTTTTAATAATACCTACTTTTATTTCATCACCTTCGGTGCCGGATGCTTCGATTATAACTTCAGCCATTTCATTTTCAACATATTTTTGAATGGCACGTTTTAAAGGTCTTGCACCGTATTTAACATCTAATCCTTTTTCTGCGATAAATTCTTTTGCTTTTTCGGTAATATTTAATTTATATCCGAGATCTTCAACTCGTTTGTATAATCCTGAGAGTTCAATATCAATAATTTTAAAAATATCTTCTTTTTTCAGCGGATTGAATATAATAACATCATCAATTCTGTTTAAAAATTCGGGGGCAAAAGTTCTTTTTAATGCTTTAGTTATTACGGATTTACTATGATCTTCGTCTTGTGATGATCCGGCAAAACCTATGCCTTTACCGAAATCGGCTAAATTTCTTGCTCCCACATTTGATGTCATAATAATTACGGTATTTTTAAAATCAACACGTCTTCCGAGACTGTCGGTAAGTTGTCCGTCGTCAAAAACTTGCAGAAGCAGGTGGAAAATATCCGGATGTGCTTTTTCAATTTCATCAAATAAAATAACAGAATAGGGTTTGCGTCTGACTTTTTCGGTTAATTGTCCGCCTTCTTCATGCCCGACATATCCGGGAGGGGAACCTATAAGTCGCGAAACAGAAAATTTTTCCATGTATTCGCTCATATCTACCCTAATTAAAGCTTCTTCGGTATCAAAAAGATATTCGGTAAGTTTTTTTGCAAGATGTGTTTTTCCGACTCCGGTGGGTCCGAGAAAAATAAAGGTTCCTATCGGTTTATTGGGATCTTTTAGCCCTGCACGATTTCGTTGTATGGCTTTTACAATTTTTTCAACGGCTTTGTCCTGACCGATAACTTTTTCTTTAAGCTGTGATTTCATTTCGAGCAGACGAACACTTTCGGCTTTTGCAATACGTGTTGCCGGAATACCGGTCATCATTGCAACTACTTTTTCAACATCTGCCTGATGAACAATTTCTCTGTGTTGAGATAAATTATTAGTCCAGGCTTCTTTTGCTTTTTCAAGCTCTGATTCAAGGGTTCTTTCTTTATCTCTGAATTTTGCAGCTTCTTCAAATTCCTGATTAACAATAGCTTTTTGTTTTTGTTCCGTAAGTTTTTTTATTTTTTCTTCTATTTTAGAAATATCTTCCGGAACTTTTAAATTCATAATATGGACTCTGGAACCTGTTTCATCTAAGGCATCAATGGCTTTATCGGGAAGATGTCTGTCGCTGATATATCTGTCTGTAAGTGTTACGCAGGAATCGAGTGCATCGTCGGTATAAGTTACATTGTGATGGTCTTCGTATCTGTCTTTAATATTTTCAAGGATTATTCTGGTTTCTTCTGTTGTAGTGGGATCAACCATAACTTTTTGGAATCGTCTTTCTAAAGCACCGTCTTTTTCGATATATTGACGATATTCGTTTAAAGTTGTTGCACCGATTGTTTGTATTTCGCCTCTGGCAAGTGCCGGTTTCAGCATGTTTGAAGCATCGAGTGAACCGCTTGCACCTCCGGCACCTATGATTGTATGAATTTCATCAATAAAAAGAATAACATTCGGATTATCCTGAAGTTCGTTTAAAATAGATTTCATACGTTCTACAAATTGTCCTCTGTATTTTGTTCCGGCAACAACGGAAGCCATATCGAGAGTAACAATTCTTTTATTAAAAAGTACTCTTGAAACATTGTTTTCAGTAATTCTGATTGCGAGACCTTCTACAATAGCAGATTTTCCGACACCGGGTTCTCCGATTAATACCGGATTATTTTTCTTTCTTCGGCTTAAAATCTGGACTAATCGTTCAATTTCATTTTCACGTCCTACAATCGGATCTAATTTATTTTATGCAGCTGCTTTTGTTAAATCAATTCCGAAATTATCTAATACGGGTGTGTCACTGTCAGATTTTGCAGCACGTTTACCTTTTATTTTGCTGAATGAATCTTCTTCAAATTCGTCAAAACTTTCATCGTCTTCATCAAGGTTGTCAGGTCCGTCGGCTTCATTAATAAAAGAATTAATTAAAATATCTTTAATTTTATCATAGGTTAAATCGTTGTCTTTTAATATTTGATAAATAATTCCCTTTTGACTTTCTTCTTCTTTAAGAATGGCAAGAACAAGATGATCGGGTGTTGCTAATCTTTCATTAAAATCTTTTGTTTCAAAGAAGATGAGTTTTAAAGTTCGTGCCGAAGATTTAAGCAGCGGAAGTTCCTCTGTTTGAGGATCTACAGAGCTGTCAGTATCTTTAATTCTGTTTTCGATAGATTTTTTTACCAAGTTTAAATCGATATTATAATCAACCAAAATTTGAAGTACATTAGAAGAACCTTCTCTTAAAACTCCGAGAAAAAGATGTTCGTTGCTGATATATTCATTTCCTAATCTGACAGCTTCTTCTTTACTGAAAGATAAGACTTTTTTTAATTGTTTGGAATATTTATTGTTCATATTTTTATTCATTTTATACTAACACGCAAATTTAAAAATTCTATTTTAGTTTGGCGGATTTTTACAGATAGTTTTTAACAATAATTAAGCGATTACCTTAAACTGATAATCGCTTAATCAAGAAATTAATATTAAATTTTATCAATTATTATCTTCAGATTTAATTTCTTCTTTTTGATTATCTTCTTTTTGATTTTCTTCTTCAAATTCCATTAATCCGGTATCAATTAGGGTGTTATACCATTTAATTATTTTTTTTATATCGGAAACATAGACACGGTCTTTATCGTATTCCGGAACTGCTTCGCTGAAATATGTTTTTAATTCTTTTGCAGAAGCATTATGACTGATTGCCTTTTTCCCGGTTTCTTTGTCGAAGATTTTTTTAAAAATTTCTTCTAATTTAATATCCTCACCGGTTGTAAAAACCGAGATGTCATTTAATGAACTTATTTGTTCGGTAATGAAAGCACTTGAGCGTTTTCCGTCTTCTAAAGATTCGACAACGGCACTGTTTTTTGATTGGGCTATATGCTTGTACAGACCCGGTCTTCCTGAAATTGATAAAATTTTACTTAAATCCATAGTTTTTAAAATTTGTGCAAAAGTAACCGTAATTTCTTTTCTCAAAAATTTTTTAATTTTAATACATTATAAATAACGTATAAATTTGTTTTATGTTACGATTTTTTAAAGATTATTTATAAGTTTTTTGTGAATTCTGAGAATTTGAGGAATTATTAATTCTTTTTCATCATTTATTATTATAAAATTTGAATTTTTTATTTTGAAATTATCATTGGTTTGATTGTTTATACGTTGAATTATTTTATCTTCAGTCAGATTATCTCTTTTTTTTATTCTTTCTATTCTTAGTTTTAAAGGAGCGGTTACCGTTATTATTTTTTTTACGTCTTTATATATTCCGCTTTCAAAAAGAATAGCGGTTTCTTTAATAATATATTGTGATTGTTGTTTATTAACCCAATTTGTAAAATGCTTTTTTACGGCAGGATGAACTATAGAGTTTACGGTATTTAATTTGTCTTTATTATTAAAAATATGTTGTGCTAATTTGTCTCTGTTTAATTGATTATTTTTATCATAAATATCAAAACCGAAAATTATTTTTAGTTTATTAATAATATCCGACTCTGAATTCATTATAATTTTTGCTTCGGTATCAGAATTATAAACAGCAATTCCGAGTTTCATAAATACCTGTGAAACAATAGTTTTTCCGCTTCCTATGCCGCCTGTTAATCCTATGATATTCATTTTGAAAAATTGATAATTTTAATAATGAAAAGAACTGTCACCGAGGAATTCTCGAAGGATAGAAGTCGGCGGAATTTCGTCTTCTTCATTTAAGTCTTTAAAATAGGATAAAAATTTAAGTATCCTGCGGGCTTCGGCGTATTCTTTTTCGGATTGACAAATATTTTTCAATAAAGGTTCGGCATATTTTTTTATTAGAGCCAATTCATAGAGTAATGCGGAATTAAACATTATATCAGCGTGTTCCTGAAAAGGGAAAATGTTTTTTTCTTCGCCTCTGCGAACACTCGGCCAACGTTTTAGTGTTTCGAATGCACTGTATCCCCGATACTTATAATCACGAATAATTCTGCGTAATAAGCGATTGTCGGTTGTGGGAATTCGATTATGACCATCAATTCCGATTTGTGTGAGAGCCGAGATATAGATTTTATATTTAATTTTTGTATCAATATTTTTTGTTAATTCAGGATTTAAAGCGTGTATTCCTTCGGCAATAATAATGGTTTCGTCATCAGCAGATATTTTAGTGCCGTCGAAAAAACGTTTTCCGTTTTCAAAACTGAATTTCGGGATTTCAATAGTTTTGCCTTTTTGCAGGTCATTAATATTTTCGGTAAATAATTTAATATCAATAGCATTAATTGTTTCAAAATCATACTCTCCGTTTTCGTCAAGAGGCGTGTCTTCTCTGTTTACAAAATAGTTATCTAATGAAAGCTGAACAGGTTTTAAACCTGAAACAATCAGTTGAACAGCTAAGCGTTTTGAAAAAGTAGTTTTACCGGAAGAGGAAGGTCCGGCAATTAATATTAATTTAATTGTTTTTTTTTCTTTAATTTTATCGGCAATTTCTGCTATTTTTTTTTCATGCAAAGCTTCTGAAATTTTAATCAACTCACCACCGTAACCTTCATTTATCCTGTCGTTTAATCTTCCTACATTCGCAGAATTCAAAGCTTTGACCCATTTTTTATGTTCTTCAAGAATATCAAACATTTTATCTTGTTTTACAAAGCGTTCTAATTTTTCGGGATTGCTTCTTTGCGGAATTTGTAATAACATTCCGTTATATAAAGGTATAAGATCGAATTTTTTTAAATATCCGGTTGAAGGAACGAGGTAACCGTAAAAATAATCCAACATATTATCAAGTTGATAAATTGAAGTATATAGTGCCGGACTTTGTTTAAATAAATTAACTTTTTCGGGGAAATTGTTTGCTTCAAAAATTTTTACGGCTTCACTGTTTAAAATATCTTTGCGGATAAAAGGATAATCTGCAACAATGATTTTTTGCATTTGCATTTTAATATCTTCAATCAGATTATTGTTAGAAGATAAATTAACTCCTTTAATTTCACAGAAATAACCTTTTGAAACTGTATGCTCAATCATTAAATCGGCATCCGGCATAATATCTTTAACTGCTTTCATCAAAACAAAATAAAGAGAACGAAAATACATTCTCATTCCGTCTTGATTTGTAATATCAATAAATTCAATTTTGTGCGGTTTTATTATTCTGAAAGATAATTCTTGTACTTCATTATCTGTTAATGCACCCAAAACGGGGTATTTTAACTTAGGTGTTGTTTCTTTTAATATTTCATATAATCGGGTTCCGAAAGGAAATTTCTTGACTTGATTGGTGCATATACATTCAATATTTAACATAGTTTTATTTTTTTGCGTAAATGCAAGAATACATATTATTATTTTTGTTCAAAAATTTATTTTAAAAGAAAACTTATCTTTTTATTTTTGCACAATTATCCGGATATATTAATTTATAAATTTAAACTTTATTAAAATGACATTACAAACTAATTTAGATCATATTGAAACTGAAAATCAATATAATGATATTCTTAGTAATAACGAAAATGTAATGATTTGTTGCGGAAGAATGGGACCGATGTGTGTGCCTGTTTATGCAGATATGGAAACACTCAGAGATGAATACCCCAATGTAAAATTTTATGATATGCTTTTTGATATTCCGGATGCACAAGTTATCCGAAATTTACCTGAATGTGTCGGATTTATGGGTTTACCGTTTACGGTTTATTATAAAAACGGAAAAGTTGTAAAAGCAACAAGCAGTATTCAAATGCGTGAACAAATTACTGCAGTATTAGATGAATATTTTTCTGAATAAAATGATTCTTGATATAATTTAGCACTGCCGGATAATATTATTCGGCATATTTTATCTGAAAAAGAAAATAAAATGGGAAATTTATATGACGTAATAATTCTCGGCGGAGGACCTGCCGGACTCACAGCAGGGATATATTTATCAAGAGCAAAAATAAAAACTTTGATAGTTAATGAAGGAATAATCGGCGGTCAAATGTCTTTGACACACGAAATTGCAAATTATCCCGGTATTGAAAGTCTCAGCGGTTATATGCTTTCCGTTAATATGCAAAAACAAGCTGAAAGTTTCGGTTGCAAAATAATTTCAAATGTAAAAATTACGAAATATAATCTGAAAAATGATATTAAATCAATAACAGTAAACGAAAAAGAAGAATATAAATCGAAAGCTGTTATAATTGCATCGGGCGGAAAATCAAGAGAATTAGGAGTTCTCGGAGAGAAAGAATTTGCCGGCAGAGGAGTTTCTTATTGTGCAACTTGTGACGGAGATTTTTTTCAAGATAAAGAAATAATTGTTGTAGGCGGCGGAAATTCCGCTTTGGAAGAAGCAGTTGCTCTTACTCAATATGCAAGTAAAGTTACCGTTGTTCACGAATTTGGCTATTTTCAGGCATATAAACATGCAATTGAACAGGCAACAAATCATCCTAAAATTGATTTTATTTTAAATTCAACTGTTTCGGCATTTTACGGCTCGCAATCTTTGGAAAAAGTTACCGTAAAAAATTTAAAAACAGGAGAAGAAAAAGATATTAATATTGACGGAGTTTTTATTTTTATCGGCTATATTCCTAAAACAGAACCGTTTGCTGAAATATTGAGTTTGAACGAAGGCGGAGAGATTATTATTGATAAAAATATGATGACCGATATATCCGGAGTTTTTGCGGCGGGTGATTGTATCACAAAACGTTTCAGACAAATAACAACGGCTGTTGCTGACGGTACGGTTGCTGCTTTAAATGCAATCGAGTTTATTCAGAAGTAAAAATATTCATCCGATGATTTGAAGTCATCGGATGAATGTTTTGGTTAAAAGATATTTTTCAGCAATGCTTTTTTTATAATCTCAGCCCAAATTTTATAACCTTTTTCATTCATATGAAGGCGGTCTTTTCGGAAAATATCTTTCCGAATATCGTCTTTCGCGTTAAACATCGGCTTTGTTATGTCAATATAATATAATGTGCGATCGGAATTACAAAAATTCAAAATTAACCTATTGGTTCTTTGCATTTTTTTCAAGTATTTAATTCTTGATGGAGAAGGCTTAATTGAAACAAAGAAAATTTTTGTGCCGGGCAGATATTGTTTTGCGAGTTCCGTGAAAATTTTAAAACTTTTTAAAATAACTTCCGGAGTTAAAAAAGGTGCCAAAACATCGTTATCTCCCTCATAAATAACTATTGCCGAAGGTTTATACGGTTTAACAATTCTGAAAAAATAATAATCAAGTTCAGGCATTGTGGAGCCGCCGAAACCTCTGTTTAAAACAGGAATCGGAAATAAATCCTTTTCAATATTTTTCCATTTTCTGAAACTTGAACTGCCCGCAAACAATACTTTTCCGGTTTTTATGCCTTTGACAGAATCTTTTTTTTCATACTCAATAATTTCATCTTCATATCTGTTGAAAAAAGCAGTATCCATATCTTTTGCCAATTCATGAATGTAATTTTCGGAATTAACCGAAAAAATTTTATTATATGAAACGGATGAATTCTTAATATCGGAAGATTGCCCGAATGATAATTGAATAAATATCAGAAAAATATATGTAAAAAAGTATTTCATAAATCAGTAATAAGAATACAAATATATTTGAAAAAACATTATAAAAAGAAATCATTTTCTAAATTTGTAATTCTTAAAATAATAAAGATAAAAAATGACATTAATAAAATCAGTTTCAGGGATAAGAGGAACAATAGGCGGAAAACCGGGAGATAACTTAACTCCTGTTGATATTGTGAAGTTTACTTCTGCATTCTGCAAAATTCTTAAAAAAAGAAATGCCAAAGATAATTTAAAAATTGTAGTTGGCAGAGATGCTCGAATTTCAGGACAATCGGTTTCGGATATAATTTGCGGAACATTGCTCGCAAACAGTGTGAAAGTCATAAATATAGGTTTGGCAACAACACCTACAACCGAAATTGCCGTTACCGAAGAAAATGCAGACGGCGGAATAATAATTACCGCAAGCCATAACCCGAAACAATGGAATGCTTTGAAACTTTTGAATGAAAAAGGGGAATTTATTTCAGCGACAGACGGTGAAGAACTTTTAAAAATTGCCGAAACTGATTTTGATAATTTTTCTTTTTCTGAAATTGATGAATATCAAAAAATTGAAAATAAAGATTATTTGCAAAAACATATTGACTTAATCCTTAAAAACAAATATGTTGATGTTAAGGCAATTAAAAATGCAAATTTTAAAGTTGTAATTGATGCCGTAAATTCTGTCGGAGGAATTGCTTTACCTCCTTTATTGGAACAACTCGGAGTAAAAGAAACAGTTAAATTAAATTGCGAAGCGACAGGAGAATTTGCACATACGCCGGAGCCGGTTCCTGAAAATTTGACACAAATTTCAGATTTAATGAAAGAAAAGTCATTTGATATAGGATTTGCTGTTGATCCTGATGTTGACCGACTTGTAATTATTAACGAAGACGGCTCAATGTTTAACGAAGAATATACCATTGTTGCAATTGCCGACTATATTTTATCGCAAAATTCAGGAAATACAGTATCTAATCTGTCTTCGAGCAGAGCACTGAGAGACGTAACCGAAAAACACGGCGGAAAATATTTTGCTTCGGCAGTAGGAGAGGTTAATGTAGTTGCGCAAATGAAAGAAGTAAATGCTGTATTCGGCGGTGAAGGTAACGGCGGAGTAATTTTTCCGGAATTGCATTACGGCAGAGATTCTCTTATAGGAATTGCTTTATTTTTAACACATTTGGCAAAATCGGGCAAAAAATGTTCGGAGTTGAGAGCAAAATATCCGAATTATTTTATTTCTAAAAATAAAATTAAGCTTACTAAGAATACAAATGTTGATGCACTTTTAGAAAAAGTAAAAAATAAATTTTCGGGAAAAGAAAATGTTGAAATTTCCGTTATTGACGGAGTAAAATTAGATTTTGCAGACGGTTGGGTACATCTTCGTAAATCTAATACGGAACCGATAATCAGAATTTATGCCGAAAGCAAAAGTCCCGAAAAAGCTGAAGAATTTGCCGAAACAGTTATACAAGAATTAAAATAAACATTCATCGTGCCGCAATAAGAGAAACGGAAGAAATAGTATCGCCCATTCCTACAAGCGTAACGGGTTTGTCTATAATTATTGTCGGAACTGCAATTATATCAAAATCAGTATGTTCAAAAATGCCGGTTTCAATCAGCTTATTTTCACCGTAACTTTCAGTAATAAATTCGGAAAGACTTTGCAATTCTTTTAACCCTTTTTCGGAAACTGTTTTGTCTTTTGCCCAAAGTAAATTTTCTTTTATTTCAAGCGTTCCGGTTCCGGCTTTTCCGGCGGCGATAACGGCAGCTGTCTGCATTCCTTTTCGGTTCTGCAAAGGTGTTATTTTAAATCTTTTTTTTTGTAAAGTAACATACACCCCGAACATATGAAGTTGCATTCTCGGAGTGTGAGTATATTCAAAAATTTTTAACATTCCTTTAAAAAGATTAACGGAATTTGTTTCGGTATTGCATTTTTCGGCTAAATCTATTTCGTTTATAACTTTAAGAATATCAATAAGTTCTCTTTCGTTAAAGCCGATACTTTCAACTTGCGTGGCAATTTTATCAATTAAATATTTTCTGATTATTTTATCTTGCGTAGAAGCAATTTCAAAATGAATAAGTGTATTTTTTCCTGTTTTCTTTAAATTATTTACGACTGTTAAAGAATTATTGATTTTTTCTTTTCCGGAAGTACCGTCAGGAAGTATTTCCTGCAACATCTGATAACCGGATAAAATAATATATTCGTAATTAATTTCGGGTGAAGCAATTTTTTCAATAAATTTATTGTTAATATGAAGTTTGAAATTAAGCGGGTCGTAAGTTACTATAAAACGGTTTGATTTCGGACAAGTAATTATTTTTCCGAAAAAGTTTACGGTATCATTTTTATCAAATTCAAGAATGTAATGAATAAGCGGAATATCATTTTTTCTGCGAATTTTATGTGCGGATTTTATGTTTTTTCCTTCATCGACAGAAAGCAAATTCGGTAAATCCAAGAATAAACCGGCTTGCATTTCGGGAAGCGAAGCACAATGCACAAAAACATTTTGTACTCCGCAAATTGCCGCCACGTTAGCAACTATTCCTCCTTGTCCGCCCATTTGAAGTTTGTCGGCTGTGAATAATTGTCTTATTTCGTTAAAAGTATTTTCGTCTAAAATGATTTGTTCTTCGGCAATTCCGTTTTTGAAACAATGAAATAATCCTCTGAAAACATCTTCCGTTTTTTTAATATAAATATTTTTTTCATTAAAGAAATTTTCGGAAAAATTAAAATCAGAAATAAATTTTTCAATTTGTTTTCCCGAAATTTTTACAACGGCATCAATATTTGCATTAAAAGCACTTATTAAACCGTTAATTTCCGAAATCTTATCGAATTGCTCCGGAACGTTTCCGAAATTTTCTTTCCAAACTTGTTTTAAAGAATTGATATTCATTTTAAAAAATTTATTTATGCCTTCGCAAAGATATAATTTGAGATGATATTGCAATAAGCAAAGAAAAGATTCCTATCAGAAACACTCCTGAATAATCAAAATATTCGTAAAAAAAAATTCCGACTAAAGGAGCAAAAACCCCTCTGAAACCTGTTAATGACAAATGAATTGATTGATAATCGGCGGCATCTTTATCCTTGCTGAAATATGCCGAGCCGATATACCACAAAATTCCCATCATAGCACCGAAAATTCCGTATGATAAAAATGAAATCAACAGCGACCAATAAATTTTAATGTTAAAAATTTCGACATAAGCCGGAAAAAATTGAGTTAATCCCATAAAAAGCAAGTAGAACAACATCATAAGAAAAGTGTAAACAGCAAATTTTCGGGGGCTGACTTTTCCCATTAATTTTCCGAAAAACGGAGTAAGAATTATTGAAACCGTTGTATAGAAATTCTTGTAGAATGCTATGCCCGAATAAGATAAATTCAGTTTATTTTTCAGAAACATAGCAATAACGGCAATACTGACCAACCAAGCAAAACCGTAAAACATAAAACCTATTTCAAAATCGCGAAAAGGTTTATTTGTTTTTATTATGTAAATAAGATTTTTTTGAACTTTTTTCAATGATATTAAAATACTTCCGGTTTTTTGAACCACAGGTGCCTGATATTTTATTTGTGTAAGAATATAAATTGAAGCTATTCCGAGAATCGCTAAAAAAGGATAAATAAAAGTATAAGAATACGACTTAAAATCAAGCAACAAACCGAATGAAAATGTTGCGGCAAGCATTATTATTTTATTTGCCGTTGAAGCATAACCGTATAATTTGCTAAAATTTTCGTGCTTGTAACTGTTTTTAAGGTATCCGTTTATCATCGGAAAAATCAACGGATTTGTTGAATAGTAAATCAGAAAAATTCCGAGAAATAAAAATTGATAAAGCAATTGATCTGTTTGAGCAGATATTGATTTCGGAAAAATAAACAGTAACAGTAAAGGAGCTCTTGTAAGAATTGCAATCAGCCGTAAAAACTTTGATTTATTGATTTTTCGTTTTATGAATTCGTTAAAGGGAATTGAAAAAAGCAAAACAACCGTAGTAAATTGAAATAAAATGCCGATTTGATACGGAGATGCTTTTAATTCTTTTATTAAAACAAACTCGTTAAGAGCTAAAACCCCAAGAATAATTCCGTCTAAAACAGAATAGATAAGATGTAGATAAAACGCCTTTTTTTCTGTTTCGGAATAGAAATTTATGCTCAGTCTCATTAACGTTTTTTCATTATATAGTTTTAAAGAAAAGGGAATTTATAAACTTGTTTTGTTTAAATTATCCGTAAATTTCCTTTTTTGATGCAAGCAAAGTATTTTGCAGTAATGAAACAATTGTCATGGGGCCGACACC
>JAJRUH010000160.1 GCA_024277895.1 Bacteroidota bacterium
CTGTATAAATTACTGCAGGAGTGTTCGTTCCTGTATTTTTTCTGTCAAAAACTGGATTATTTACTGTAGATTTCCTTAAAAAACCTTCTTTATAGCCCTGTTCGACTCCTTTATTTACTGCTGCTTTTAGGTTATCGCCTTCTATAATTACATTCTGACCAATTTCTATAAAAACAACAGCAATACCTGTATCCTGACAAATAGGGCGTTGAATTTCTGCAGCAATTTGAGCATTAATAAGTATTTCTTCAAGAAAACTTTTTGCGATTTCCGAGGTTTCTCTGGAATAAATTTCCGCTAAGCCTTTATAAACATCTTCAGGAAGAAAAAATGCCGCCTTTTTGCACAAATAACTTACAGCATCAGTTATAAGAGAAGACTTTATCAGGTTTTTTTTTCCTGTCATTTAACTATACTCATTGATTCTTCAAGTTTACTAATAGTTTGTCTTACAATATTTGCGGAATTAAGAAGTTTTTCAAAGTCTTTTTCGCTCAAGTTAAATTCAATAACTTTTTCCGCCCCACCTTCTCCAATAACAACAGGCACTCCCATATAAATATCATGAATACCGTATTCTCCATTCAATAAAGCTGCTGCCGGCATAACACTTTTTTTATTTTTTATAATAGCTTCAGTCATTTCAACAGCTGAAGCAGCCGGCGCATAGTAAGCAGAACCTATTTTCAAAAGACTTACTATTTCTGCGCCTCCTTTACGGGTTCTTTCGATAATTTTTTCTGTTATTTCAGGGCTTATCATCTGTTTTAAGGGAATTCCTGATACAGTTACTGAATCAATGATAGGAACCATTTCATTTCCATGTCCGCCTAAAACCATAGCATTAATGTTGTTTGCAGTAACTCCAAGTTCTTCTGCTATAAATGTTTTGAACCTTGCAGTATCAAGCACGCCAGCCATTCCAATAACTTTTTCTGATTTAAATCCTGAAATTTTATATGCAAGATAAGTCATGATATCCAGAGGATTTGTTACCATTATTATGATTGAATCAGGGGATAACAATTTTATGTTATTTACAATTTCTGCAATAATATTCCCATTTGCTTCTACCAATTCCTCACGGGACATACCGGGTTTTCTGGGAAATCCTGCTGTAATAATAATTATATCAGAATTTTTTGTCAGGTTATAGCTATCAGTGCCTATAATACTAGAACTGGAATTTTTTAATGAGGCTGATGTTAAGATATCCAGAGCTTTTCCTTTTGCGTAGTCTCCCAATTTATCTATTAACACAACATCCGCAAGTTCTCTGCATATTATCTGGTTAGCTACTTCAGCCCCAACATTACCTGCCCCTATTACCGTAACTTTTTTAGGATTCATTTTCCTTCTCCATCTATATAAATCACAATTCACTTATTGTAAAAAATATATTATAAATGCAGCAAATATTCAAAAAATTGTTAATATAAGTGGTTAAAACTGATATAATTAAAACTATGAAAAAAATTCTGCAAAATAAATATGTAAAGTATTTCCTGGTCGCTGCAGTGCTGGTTAGTCTTATATATATAGTTTATCCTGGCAGCAGGCAGGATAATAATGTTAATAAACAGATTAATGAAATCACTTCTAAAAAAATTACAATAACCGCACAAAAATTAGAAAATAAGAAAAAAAATATTTCTCCAAAAGAAACGCTTCAATCATTGCAAAAAACAATAGAAATTCAGAATAAAAATAAAATAGAAAAAAAAACTATCACAAAAATTAAAACAGACAAATATCCTGCCGGAAAAACAATAGATATTGCCTGGAAAACACTTGTTAAAATATGGAATAATCAACCAAATCTTTATAATTTTGGCATATATACAGAAATGACAAAATTAATTATGAAAGATTCTGTTAACAAAAATCAAAATTATTTTGAACTAAATCCTGAAATTTATGTTGATTCTTCTTATGAAATTATTAGGAAAGGGAATTATGCGGTAATAGATTTTAAAAATCCTACAAATAATGAACATTTACCGTTTCTATTCTGCAAAACTAGAGATGGATGGAAATTTGATCTTGTTAATCAGAGAAAACTTATCCGGTTTGATTCAAATTCTTATTGCGGAGTTGAAAGATATATTTCCCCATATGCTGCTATTGTAAGGAAATTTCCAGCTTATTTCGGAATAGATATTCCTTTTGAAGAAAAAGATATTTATAAAATTTCTGATGATACTGAAATAGCCGGTAAAATAAAGAATTTAGAAAAATTATATACAGACAACAAAATGACTTATAAAAAAGCGCTTAAGCTTGCTCGGCTATATTCTATAACTTCTCTGGGCTCAAAAGCTATTCCTCTTTTGAAAAAAATTAAAAAAGAACTTCCTAAAAACCCTGATGTATATAAATATATGGCTATTGCTTATATAGATGTTAGCTATGACTACTCATCAGCAAAAAAAGAAATGAAAGAATATGTAAAACTCCTCCCTGATAATGAGTTTGGGCATAATTTTCTAGGATATTTATATATGATAACCGGAGAATATGGCAAAGCAGAATCTGAATTTGAAAAAACTTTGGAAATAAATCCAAAAAGCTGCTATTCCTCCGCAAAACTTGTACGTATTTATGATGAATCTTATAAAAATCTTTCTGATAAAAACGAAAAAAAAACTTCTTTACAGCAAAAATATGAAAAAATGTTCAAAAATGCGCAAAATTTTTGTAAAAATAAGAAATATGAGCGATTTATATGGTTAATTCAATGGAAACATAATCAAAAGAAATAATGCAGTTGCAGTTAATAAATAGCTGTAAAAAGCTAAAATTTAATTTTTGAACTTCTAATTCTTTAGTAACAAAAGTTTTTAGGATATTATTATAAAATTATAATTAAAAATGAATAAATAATTTACAGAGAGGGAATAATGATGAAAAAAAAAGTTATTTTAGCTTACTCAGGCGGTCTTGATACTACAGTAATAATTCCATGGCTCAAAGAAAATTATGATTATGATGTTGTTGCTGTATGTGTTGACCTCGGACAGGGAAAAGAAACTGACAGATTGGAAGAAAAAGCTCTTTCCACAGGAGCTGTGAAATATTATCTCGAGGAAGTGAGAGAAGAATTTATAAAGGACTATTGCTTCCCAACCCTGAAATCAGGGGCAAAATACGAAGGAAAATATCTTCTTGGAACATCTATTGCGCGACCTCTTATCGCTAAAAAATTAGTGGAAACAGCAAAAAAAGAAGGGGCGGTTGCCATATGCCATGGCGCAACAGGCAAAGGCAATGATCAGATTCGATTTGAGTTGACTATAAAAGCACTTGCTCCTCACCTGGAAATTATTGCCCCCTGGAGAATCTGGGATATCAAATCAAGGGAAGACGCTGTAAAATACCTCGAAGACAGGGGAATAACGCCTCCGACCAAAAAAGACGACAGCTATTCAAGAGATAGAAATCTCTGGCATTTAAGCCACGAAGGACTTGAGCTTGAAGATCCTTCTCAGGAACCTGTTTATAACAGATTGTTAAAACTTTCCAATACCCCTGAAACTGCTCCTGAGCAGACTGAATATCTGGAAATCGACTTTGAGCAAGGTATTCCTGTAAAACTTAATGACAGAAAATTAAGCCCTGCTTCTCTTGTGGCTGCATTAAACGAAATTGCCGGAAAGAACGGTGTCGGGATAATTGATATTCTTGAAAACCGTTTTGTGGGAATGAAATCCAGAGGTGTTTATGAAACTCCTGCTGGAACAATCATGTTAAAAGCGCATCGTGCGATTGAATC
>JAJRUH010000161.1 GCA_024277895.1 Bacteroidota bacterium
ATTTCAAGTTTCTCATTTGAAGTCGTATATAAATACTGCGAAATAAGAGAAATTTGAAAGATGATGTGCCTGTGGGCAGCTAAAATATTTTACACAAGTGCAAGGAAATAGTGTGAAATGGATTAAAAACCTTGCACTTGTATATGTAAACAATCTTGCAAGTAACTGAAGCACAGACATGTTAGCGTTTTTCGGCAAGCCCTAAATAATTCTTTTATAATAAAAATTTAGTGCTTTTGAAAAAACCTTTTACAATTTAATATTGATTAGTTCTTTCACTCTCGCTGCATTAAATCAAAAACACCACAAGGCATATTTCCGTCAGCCCGAATATAAAAAAATGTGTTGAGACAGGAAAATACTGTATTTTGAGTCAGCCGGTAAAATCTATTTCAAGAAGTTACTCAAGTTAGGAAATTACGTTTTATTTTTCAACAAAATTATCCGCCGAAATCGTCAAACATAATATTTTCGCTCGGGACACCGAGGTCATACAACATTTTTTCAACGGCAGAATTCATCATAGGCGGTCCGCAAAGATAATATTCGATATCTTCCGGTTCTTCATGATTTTTTAAATACATATCATAAATTACCTGATGAATAAAACCTGTAGGTCCTTTCCAATTGTCACTTTTCAAGGGTTCGGAAAGAGCCAGATGCCATTCAAAATTATCATTTTCATCTGCAATTTCATTAAAATCTTCTTCGTAAAAAACTTCTCTTAATGAACGTGCACCATACCAAAAAGTCGCTTTACGCTTTGTTTTTTTTGTTTTAAACTGGTCAAAAATATGAGAACGCATAGGAGCCATTCCTGCACCGCCGCCGATAAACATCATTTCGTTGTCGGTATCTTTGATGAAAAATTCACCGTAAGGTCCTGAAATCATAACTTTATCTCCCGGCTTACGTGAAAAAATATAAGAAGAACAAATTCCCGGATTTACGTTCATAAAAGCTCCTTTCGCTCTGTCAAAAGGCGGTGTGGCAATTCGTATGTTCAGCATTACAATATTTCCTTCGGCAGGATGATTTGCCATTGAATAAGCTCGATATGTTTCTTCGGTATTTTTCATTTTTAAATCCCACATCTTAAACTTATCCCAGTCCTCGTGATATTCTTCTGCAATATCAAAATTTTTAAAATCAACAGTAATTTTAGGAACATCAATTTGAATATATCCGCCTGAGCGAAAATCAAGGGTTTCGCCTTCCGGAAGTCTGACGACAAATTCTTTAATAAAAGTAGCAACATTATTATTTGAAATAACTTCACATTCCCATTTTTTAATTCCCATAATTTCCTGAGGAATATGAATGACCATATCTTCTTTTACTTTTACCTGACAAGCCAATCGTTTATGTTCTTTAATCTCTTTTCGAGTAAAAAAAGGTTTTTCTGTCGGTAAAATTTCTCCGGCTCCTTCCGAAACTTCGCATTCGCACATACCGCAAGTGCCGCCGCCGCCGCAAGCTGAGGGTAAAAGAATTTTATTGTTTTGCAAAGTTGAAAGCAGGGTGTTCCCGGGAGATACGGTTAATTGATGTTCTTCATCATCATTAATATTGATGGTAACTTCTCCTGAAGGCAAAAGTTTTGCTTTGGCAATTAATAATATTACAACCAAAAGAAGTATTATCAGCAAAAATGCAAGAACACTTATCGTAATAATTTCCGAAACGGAATGCTGAACGTCTAATATAAACATATTCTAAATATTATTATTAAATTGTTGTTTTATAATTTAATTCCCATAAAGGTCATAAAAGCAATTCCCATAAGCCCGGTGGCAATAAATGTAATACCGATGCCTCTGAGCGGAGCCGGGATGTTTGAATATCGTATTCTTTCTCTGATTGCTGCAATCCCGACAATGGCAAGAAACCACCCGATGCCGGAACCAAGTCCGAACACAGTTGCCTGACCGATTGAAGAATAATCTCTTTCCTGCATAAATAAAGCACCTCCGAGGATTGCACAGTTCACGGCAATTAAGGGAAGAAAAATTCCGAGTGTTGTGTATAATGCAGGAGCAAATTTTTCAACAACCATTTCAACCAATTGAACCATTGAAGCAATTACGGCAATAAACATAATAAAACTTAAAAACTCTAAATCTATTGTACTTGCTTCAGAACCGAGCAACCAAGACAACGCACCTTTTTTTAAGATGTAATTTTCTAAAAGCCAATTTACAGGAACCGTAATACCCAAGACAAAAATTACAGCAACTCCCAGCCCCGTAGCAGTATTAACAGTCTTTGAAACAGCAAGATAGGAACACATGCCTAAAAAATAGGCAAAAATCATATTGTCAATAAAAATTGATTTGACGAAGATATTTATATATTCTTCCATTTTTTTAATTTTCTTAATTAGTAAATTTCACTTCTTAATCTTCTATCAGTTCTCTTGTTCTGCTTCTTTGAATCCAAATTATAACGCCTACAATAATTAATGCCATCGGCGGCAAAATAATAAGTCCGTTATCGGAATAACCGAAATCGTAAAAACTTTGCGGAATAATTTTAAATCCGGCAAGTGAACCCGAACCGAAAAATTCTCTGATTGCAGAAACAAGAATCAGTATTATTGCATAACCCGCACCGTTTCCTATTCCGTCCAAAAAAGAAGGAAACGGTTTATTGCCGAGAGCAAAAGCTTCCAAGCGTCCCATAAGGATACAGTTGGTAATAATTAAACCGACAAATACTGAAAGTTGTTTACTGATATCGAAAAGATAGGCTTTTAATATTTGATCGACAATAATTACTAATGCAGCAATAACTACTAATTGAACAATAATTCTGATACGTGAGGGAATCGTATTTCTGAGTAATGAAATAATCACATTTGCAAAAGCCAAAACAACCGTTACAGACATAGCCATAACAACTGCCGGCATTAATTTTACCGTAACCGCAAGTGCGGAGCAAATCCCCAAAATCTGAACTGTAATCGGATTATTAAGGTTTAAAGGGTCGGTAACTAATTTTAAATTTTTTCCCATTTTATCGTTAGTTAATTTTTTATTTTACTGATATTTATTTTTTATTCTTGGCTAAAAAGTTTTTATAAGCAAAAAGCCAATCAGCTTTCACCATTTTTTCTAATCCTTTGCTGGTAATGGTTCCTCCGGAAATTGCGTCAACTCCGTGTTTTGTATCTCCGGCTTTTTCTGCAGAACCTTTACCGCCTTTATATAATGTTATCGAAACAAATTTATTACCGTCAAAAAGTGTTTTTCCTACAAATTGTTTTTGGAACCAAGTCGTTGCAATTTCAGCGCCTAAACCCGGAGTTTCTCCTTTGTCGTCAAAAACAGCACCATATATAGTATTATAATCATCATTTAAAGCAAAATAACCCCAGATAGGTCCCCATAAACCTTTGCCTCTTAAGGGAATAATGATTTTCTTTGAACCGTCATCGGCAACAGCTTCATATACGGGAAGAATTCTTTTGTCAATCTTTTCCTGAATTTGAAATTTCAAATTAATATCAAAAGCTTTAACATCAGTTAATTTTTCACCTTTAGAATTAACGGCAAAAGCATTTGTAATATGACTTTTATATAAGTCTTCGGCATTATCAAAATCGGCATGAACATTAATGGATTTTAAAATATTCTGCATTTTTTCAACTCTTATATTTTTATCTTGCATAGGTTTTAACTTTACTGCTGTAAATGCCAATGCGGCCGCAACAACGATAACTAAAACCGAAGCATATATAAAAGTGTATAAATTGCTGTTTGTATTAAGTTTCATTTGTTTGTATTTATAATTTAATAAAAAACATTATGCTCTTACTTTTATTCGTTTCAAGCGTTTTTTAATATTTGCCCTAATAATGTAATAATCAATCAGCGGTGCAAAAGCGTTCATTAATAATATTGCCAGCATTGTTCCTTCAGGGTAACCGGGATTAAATACACGAATAATGATTATTAAAACACCAATTAAAAAGCCGTAAATCCATTTCCCTTTTTCTGTTTGTGCAGATGTTACGGGGTCTGTTGCCATAAAAACAAGTCCGAATGCCAATCCGCCTGAAACTAAGTGATAATAAAACGGAAGTTCAAAATACGGATTTAAGCCGTCGGGAAGGGCATTTAACAATAATCCTAATGCCGAAGCACCCAGAAATCCGGACAACATAATTTTCCAACTTGCTACACCCGTAAACAATAAGATTGCAGCACCGATTAAAATCATTAGTGTTGATGTTTCTCCTATTGAACCCGGTATCCATCCCATAAAAAGATCATAAAACGAGATTATGTTGTTGTGCAGTCCGTCAAATATTTTAAATCCGCCGTTTGCAACTTGTTCTTTTGTTGCAGATGCAAACTGACCAAGCGGTGTTGCACCGGAAAATCCGTCGATAAGATGTTGTCCTTTTTCGAGACCGGCAATCCAAACTTTATCGCCGGACATCTTTTTTGCATATCCGAAAAATAAGAATGCTCTGGCAAGTAAAGCCGGGTTAAAAACATTCATCCCTGTTCCTCCGAAAACTTCTTTACCGAAAATAACAGCAAGAACGGTAGCAACAGCAACCATCCATAAGGGAATATCAACAGGAACAATTAAGGGAATTAAAAATCCGGAAACTAAAAACCCTTCTTCAATTTCTTTTTTCTTAATGTAAACGAAAACAAATTCGGTTCCCAAACCGGCAATGTATGAGACTAAAATAATCGGAAGAACTTTTATAAACCCGAAAAAAAACTCTTGCCAAAAACCGGCATCCGTACCTACAGATAAAAAATGCTGGTATCCCGTATTCCACATTCCGAAGAGCATTGAAGGGACAAGAGCCATAACTACAATAATCATTAAACGCTTGCTGTCCATAGCATCGCGAATATGAGCACCTCTTTTCGGTGCTGTTTTTGCCGAAACGAATAAAAATGTTTCAAAACTTTCAAAAACGGAGCCCCATTTTTCGTACTTGCCGTCTTTTTCAAAATTAGGTTTTATTTTTTCAAAATATTTTTCTAATCTTTTCATACTTAGTATTCTGTATTACTATGAAATAAATGGTTTGTTAATAAGATAAATTATCCCAGTTCTTTAATTGCAAATTCAAATCCTTCTCTTATTGTTTTTTGAATTTCAATTTTAGAAGTGTTTACAACTTCGCATAAAGCAAAGTCTTCTTCCGCAACTTCATAAATCCCGAGTTCTTCCATAAGGTCTAAATCTTTAATCATAACGGCTTTAATAAGTTGCATCGGAAAAATATCCATCGGAAAAACTTTATCCAACTCTCCGGTAACAATAAAAGCTCTTTCTCCGCCGTGAAGATTGGCATCTAAAACACGTTCTTTATCAGGATTAAGCCAACTGAAAAATGTTCGTGTGAAACTGAATTTATTAAATCCGGGTTTTGCCCATCCTAAAAATTCTGGTTTGTTTCCTTCCGGAATTACCGTTACGGTTGTATCGTAAAAACCGATATAATCATTTTCCGTAACTTTTTCTCCGGTAAGCACATCTCCGGAAATAAACCGTTTATTATCGATATTGTTTTTTATTTGATTTTCTGTAAGTGCCGATATTTTAGTGCCGAGCAGTGTTTTGTAGTATTGAGGATGTTCAACTTCGGAACCGGCAAGTGCAATAATACGCATAGGATTGTATATTCCTGTTTCAAATAAACGGCCGATAATAATAACATCAGCAGCATTTAATGTCCAAACAATTTCTCCTTTATTAACCGGTTTAATTTTATTTATTTGTATGCCGACATTTCCGGCGGGATGCGGTCCGGCAAATTCATATTTTTCAACATTTGCCGTATTTGTAAAAGTATTAGAAACATCTTCGGCTTTAATTCCCAGATAAACCTTTCCGTCTGTTAATTTTGTTAAAATATCAATCCCTGTTTGAAAAGCCGAAAAATCATCTTTTACAATAAAATTAATGTCTGAAGTAAGGGGAGCAGAGTTAAATGTAGTAATAAAAATATCTCTCGGACTTACTTCCGGATTCGGTATAATATTAAACGGTCGTTGGCGTATTAAAGGCCAACAACCGCTTTTTAATATATTTTCTTTAATTTCTTCTCTGCTTATATTTTCGGGTTTATCATTTTTAAATGTTTCAGACTCGTTTTTTCCGTCAGGATCAATAACAAACTCAAGTATTCTTCTTCGGTCACCTCTGTTAATTGCTGACACTTTCCCGCTTATCGGAGAAGTAAAAACAACTTTAGGATTATATTTATCATAAAATAAAGTCGTTCCGGCTTTTACTTCTGTTCCGACTTTTGAAACGACTTTTGGTGTAATACCCGTAAAATCATTTGGTTTAATACCGAAAGTTCCTGATGGTAAAATTTCTTTAAGTTCTTTTTCCGGAGTACCGACTAATTTTATATCTAATCCCCTTTTAATCTTAATGATATTTGACATAATATACAGTAAATTGTGAAATACATCACAAAATTAAAATATATTTATACACTTAAAAATTTTATTAAATAAATATTCAGTAAAAAGTTATAATTTTGTAATAATGAAAATTATTATTTATACAGACGGGTCTTCGAGAGGAAATCCCGGACCCGGAGGATACGGTACAGTTTTGCTTGCCGGAAAATACAGAAAAGAACTTTCGGAAGGATATCGCTTGACGACAAATAATCGGATGGAACTTTTAGCAGTTATTGCAGGGTTGGAAACGCTGAAAAATGAGGGCAGTGAGGTTTCTGTATATTCAGACTCCTCTTATGTTGTAGATGCAGTTGAGAAATCTTGGGTTTTTTCCTGGGAGAAGAAGAATTTTAAGAAGAAAAAAAATCCGGACTTATGGAAGCGGTTTTTAAAAATTTACCGAAAACATCAAGTCAAATTAATTTGGATTAAAGGACATGCCGATATTCCGGAAAATGAACGATGCGATTTTCTTGCTGTTGAAGCATCTAAAAAAGAAAATTTACTTATTGATGAAGGATATGAAAATGCACAAAAGGATGAAACTCTTTTTTAAAATGAATGATACTTTCATATATTGTATATGTGTATCCTTTTTTCGGTTAAATCAACACATTACCAAAAACATTATAAACGAAAAATAAAAGAACATGATTTTTAAGAAAAAATTATAATTTTGCATTCAGAAGATTAAACCTGTATTTTATATTTCATCGTCATGCATTCAGACATAAAACTCTTTTCAGGGCAAGCATCTAAATATCTTGCTGAAAAAATTACAGAAAGTTACGGTGCCGAACTCGGCAAATCGTTTATTACAAAGTTTAGTGACGGAGAATATCAACCCGGGTATGATGAAACTGTAAGAGGAAACTTTGTGTTTATTATACAATCTACATTTCAACCGACAGATAATTTATTTGAGTTGTTATTAATGATTGATGCTGCAAAGCGAGCTTCTGCATATAAAGTTGTTGCCGTTATTCCGTATTTCGGTTTTGCTCGTCAAGACAGAAAAGACAGACCGAGAGTTGCAATAGGAGCAAAATTAGTTGCCGATATTTTAACGGCAGCCGGAGCAGACAGAATTATAACGATGGATTTGCATGCCGACCAAATTCAGGGGTTTTTTAATGTTCCTGTTGATCATTTATTTGCATCAGCAATTTTTATTCCGTATTTAAAAAAACTCAATTTAAAAAATATAGCCATTGCATCACCGGACACGGGCGGAACTAAACGTGCAAATGCGTATGCAAAATTTCTGGGAGCACCTATGGTTATCGGATATAAAGCCAGAGAAAAAGCAAACGTTGTAAGTGAAATGCGAATTATCGGAGATGTTAAAGGGAAAAATGTTATTATTTTAGATGATATTATTGATACTGCGGGTACAATAGTAAAAGCCGCAGAAGTACTTCTTGAAAACGGTGCATTAAGTGTTCGTGCAATAATAACTCATCCGGTTTTGTCCGGAAAATCATATGAACGTATTGAAAATTCTAAACTGGAAGAATTAATTGTGTCGGATACCATTCCTTTAAAAAAGACATCTTCTAAAATTAAAGTCCTTTCCGTTGCCGATGTTTTCGCAAAAGTAATTGATAAAGTTTATCATTATCAATCCATCAGTTCAAGTTTTCTGTAAAATAAACAATTTAAAAAAGTTTGTTTTTCTTATTTTTTTTATACTTTTGCCGCTCAATTAAAAAAGCATATTTTTAAATCGTGTGATGGAGGTTAAGAGCTTTATCTTCACTATGAAGTTTTTTCTGTACCGGAGTAGCACAAAATAAAAAAAAATGAAATCAATAGAAATTAAAGTCGAATTAAGAAAAGAAATAGGAAAAAAAGCAACAAAACAATTAAGGAAGCAAGAACATGTTCCTTGTGTTCTGTACGGACAAAACAAAGAAAATGTGCATTTTCATGCTCACAGAAATGATTTCAGAAAACTGGTTTACACGCCCAATTCTTATATCGTAAATTTAAATATTGACGGGAAAAAATCTCAAGCCATTATGAAAACTATTGATTTTCATCCTGTAACCGACGAAATACAACATATTGATTTTTACAGAATTGACACATCAAAAGCATTTAAAATTCCTGTTCCCGTTACAACTTCAGGATTATCGGCAGGCATTCAGGCAGGCGGTGTTTTACAAATTAACAGACGAAAATTATTAGTAAAAGCAACGGCTGAAAACATGCCTGATACTATTGATATTGATATTACAAATATCGGTCTCGGCGAAGCCGTTAGAATAAACGATTTAAACGAACAACATAAAAATCTTGAATTCTTAGATCCGCAATCAGTTGTTATTTCTGTTAATGTTACACGTTTGGCTAAAGCAGCCGATGAATTAGAAGAAGGAACGGAAGGTGAAGAAGGTGAAGGAACAGAAGAAACTGCAACAGACGAATCAAGTAA
>JAJRUH010000162.1 GCA_024277895.1 Bacteroidota bacterium
AAATAAAATCTTCTGGCAGGTTAATTCCTATACGATCTGACGAATTAACTGAGCTAAAGATACAGAATAAAAATTGAGATTCCAAATATAAATTTCAAAAAAAGGAAAAAAAACAAGAGAACCCTATTGCAAAGGCGGAAGAACGGATCGGAACCGGCGGAGAAATATGGCTTTACGGCTTTCCCAACTGTGGGTTCCCTCCTTTTGCCGCTATTTACACAAAATATGTTACACTACCATGTTCATACTTGTATCAGCGTTTTAAAAGCGGCAAAGTAAGCGGCGGAATATTCATGCGCGATGTAATAGAGTTTACCAATTCTCTGAAAAAAGGCCATACATTTAATGGCAAACTAATCTCTTTATAAATTTCAAAAAAATCATTGTTGATTTCGAATTTTGATTCAAATACTACAATAAATGTTCCTTCAATTTTAAGGACAATTTTTTTATCATAATTCTTAGCTGTTAGAACATACTTATTAGTAACTATAAATTCATCGTCTTTATAGGTATATTGAGAGTTCTCTTTGATGCCAATCTTCATACCTTCCGAAAGCAATTCATGCTTGATAGAGGCTTTAATTTCAGATAACAAAATGGTTTTAAGATCAATACCGTTTAAAATTCTTCGATATTCTTCCGGTGAAATCTTTTCCATGTTTAATAACCTTATGCTGACTTATCATATTCAAATAGTTTCATTCTTGGGTAATTATATAATGAATCACTGCTTTTATCCATCTTATAATTAATTTGTCGAATCCACGTAAATACATTTTTAATATCATTCTTAACTTCTTCTAAATCATCCTGGATACCTTTTAAAAAGGATTTACGTGTTAAAATATAGGTACAATACTGATTAAGAGTAGTTTTATTCCTTTTGGCTTCCATCGCTAAAAAACGGTGTAATTCAACAGGCATTCTTAATAAAAATTTTCCGCTATAATTTTTATTTTCTTCTTCCTGTGGTTCAGGAATAGGAATGCCTTCTTTCAGATATTTTTCAAAAAGATATTCTTTTATTTCATTAAGACTTTTAATTGCTTCCTCAATGGTGGCGCCATCGCCCACAAAGGCGTATTTACCTAATTGCGGAATAGATGCCATATATCCGCCGCCATCTTCTTCTTTTATCTTTTTTATTTCAATTGTATAATCAAGATCGAGATAATACTTTAAATTCTTTTTCATTTTTCAATTCTCTTTACTATAATTTTTTTATTGTTACTTTAAGTTTTTTAAATAAGTTTCATTCTATTCGGATTCTATTATTTCAATTGCATTAATTATTCTAATTAGGTAAACACGAATAACATATCTTCCATTTCTGACAGGAATGGTTAATTCGCCTAATGGAGTATATCCAGGCAGATTTTTTAATTTTTCATGTTGTACCACGATATGCGAACCCCGTTTAAAATCCAAATTGAAATTATATTTTTCAAGGATGTTAATAACTTCATCCCTGCTCATTTCTTTCGGCTTGGATTTTAGCTTCTTAAGTAATTTTTTATGTTTTGACATAAATTAGACCAGAAATATACTATATATAGTATCAATAATCAAATATATAATCTTATTATAAAAAACCATCTTTAAAAATTTATTTTCTATCAAAACAATTGAAAATATCAATCCCCATTAAACGCTTCCCTTAATCCCTAAAAATAGCAGTTAGCAAAATAACTAAAAATAGCACGACGAATCCGAAAAAAATAATCGACCATTTATTTAGGTGGATTCTTCATGCTAAAAGTCTTTCTTGATGATTTTGTGACTTACTGTAAAACAGTATCTCTTGCCCGAAATTCAATCAAAGAACTTAGGCAATATACATGGGAAACCCGATGAATTTCTGCTAAAAAATGGGACTGAACGATTATCTCAATTGCAACATAAACATTTAGCTAATTTTGCTGTTTCAAACCAAGCCAACTCTAACTCTACAAGCGTTAAAGCACGTATTCGGGTAATGAAAAAGTTCTTCTCTTTTTTACATCTTCAAGATCACATTAAAGTTAACATCGCCAAAGAACTTAGTCAACATAAAAGTCCAAAAAAGAAACAGGGTTACAACTGAAAATGAACTCACTGAAAGGCGGAACCGGAATATTAAACAACTGCTTGCCCGTTCAAAGTTGAGATATAAACAGGCTTATGCAGAAGATATCGATTCCGGATCTTCACAGAATCCGGACAAATCCACTATGCTCAGTTTAATAGGGAATGAGTGAATAGAACGCAGTCAGAATATTATCATTTCGGGAGCCACGGACACAGGAAAAACCTGTTTGGGATGTGCTGTTGGAAATAACGCGATAGTCAATGGTTATTCGGTTTTTTACATCCGTTTAGCAAACTGTTTTCGGAAATCCGGCTAGCCAGAGCGGACGGCATTTACCTTAGCTGGTTAAAAAAACTGACGCGTTACAATGTTTTGGTTTTGGATGATTTTGGCAGCAGCTCTTTGAAACCTTCAGATGTTGGCGGACTTTTACAGGTGGTAGAAGAGCGTAATAATACAGGTAGTATTATCATCACCAGTCAGCTTCCGATCTGCGCCTGGCACGAATATTTAAATCAGCCGGTTGTGGCTGATGCCATTTTGGATCGTTTGATTCGTACGTCTTATCGCCTGAAATTAAAAGGCAAATTTTTGCCTAAACTGAAATCAACTATCAAAAACAAGTAAGTTATGAAAGGAGAAAAGAGTTATGGATTAGGTAAAAATGGTTTCCCATTTCGGACAGTTTTATTAAATTAACATAAAACAAAAAGGGGAAGAGAACCGCTGTCCGAATTGATCCGGAATGACTGTCCGAAATGACCTGAATTTTCCAAGGAAATCCAAGAATCTGAGGAATATGCATTTTATAAACTTATATTTTGTAACATTGATGAAGATATATTTTAGCATCTTTATTCAGAAAAGAAAAGTCGCCCGAACAAAATAAGGTATTAAATATCGAGCGGGGTCCATAAACAGATCGCCAAACTACGATAACGCGAGCTCCGATATTTAATACTTGAATCGTACTTACCGCGTCGGTTAATATCTCTATTTAGTAAAGAATAAAC
>JAJRUH010000008.1 GCA_024277895.1 Bacteroidota bacterium
CCGGAATGACTGTTTTTTTTATCGGATTAAGTGCAAAAAAATTTAAAATAAGATTGGAATAGGGAGTTTACAGTGGGCAATGGGCAGTGGGCAGTGGCAGTAGGCAGTAGGCAGTCAACAGTCAACAGCCAACAGCCAACAGTCAGCGGTAGGGAGTCAGCAGTGGGCAGCGGGGAGCGGATAATATAAAAAAATAAGATTTGACATTTGAAAATGAAAACAATTCTTGCAATAATTCAGAAAGAATTTTTACAAATATTCCGGAATAAAATGATGATACCGATAATATTTGTAATGCCTGTCGTTCAGTTAGTTATATTAGTTTATGCCGCTAATCTCGAAATGAAAGAAATTAATATGCTGATTATTAATAACGACGGCAGCAGTATTTCTCGCCGATTAAGCGAAAAATTTTCTTCTTCACCGTTTTTTAATGTCAGTTTCGGCAATTCTGCGAAAGAAGCAAATTCTCTTATGAAAAAAGACAAAGCAGACATAATTCTTACAATTCCGAATAACTTTGAAAAAAAACTTATAAAAGAAAAGTCTGCCGATATTCAGTTGCTCTTTAATGCCGTAAACGGAACAAAAGCTGCCGTTGCAAACGGATATTGCAGAAATATAATTTTTAATTTCAACAAAAACATAATAATTAATTCGCCGAAATTAATAACAGAACCTCTTAATTATAAGCAAATTAACATAATCAACAGATTTTGGTACAATCCGCAATTAGATTACAAAATTTATATGTCAACAGGCATTTTGGTAATTCTTATAACTATTGTAAGTATGTTTTTATCAAGTATGAATTTGGTTCGCGAAAAAGAAACGGGAACAATTGAGCAGATTAACGTAACGCCGATTAAAAAATTTCATTTCATTGCCGGAAAGCTCATTCCTTTTCTGATTATATCGCTGTTTGAATTAGCATTCGGATTAACAATTGCAAAATTCCTGTTTAATTTGCCTGTGCTCGGCAGTTTACCCCTGCTTTTTTCGTTTGCCGGCATTTATCTTACGGTAATGCTCGGTATAGGTCTGTTTATATCAACCGTTACCGAAACCCAACAACAAGCAATGTTTATAGCTTTTTTCTTTTATCTTATTTTTATTATGATGAGCGGCATTTTTACTCCCGCCGAAAGTATGCCCGAATGGGCTCAAAAAGTAAATTATCTTAATCCGGTATATTGGTTTATGCGTGTTATAAGAATGATTTTACTGAAAGGTTCAGGTTTTGCACAAATAAAAACCGAGTTTTTTGTATTAACCGGCTACGGAATTACAATTTTAAGTTTGGCTGTTTGGCGTTACAGAAAAACCGGATAACAAAAATTTACAAATTCAGGAATTTTTTTATTTCATTCAATTTATTGAGAGCTTCAACAGGTGTTAAGTTGTTCACATCCAGATTAATAATTTCATCTCTTATTTGTTTCAGAACGGGGTCGTCAAGCTGAAAAATACTCATTTGCAAACCTTCTCTGTGATGAGCAATTTCGTCAACTTTTTCGGCAAGTTCTTCTTTTCGGTGTGTTTTTTCAAGCTCTTTTAAAATTTCATCGGCACGTTTTAAAATACTTTTGGGCATTCCGGCAAGTTTTGCCACGTGAATTCCGAAACTGTGTTCGCTGCCTCCTTTTTTCAGCTTTCGCAGAAAAATAATTTTTCCGCCGGCTTCTTTTACCGAAACATTATAATTTTTTATGCGCGAAAAGGATTTTTCCATTTCATTAAGCTCGTGATAGTGAGTTGCAAACAAAGTTTTTGCCTTTGCTTTCGGATGCTCGTGAATATATTCGACAATAGACCAAGCAATTGAAATACCGTCGTAAGTGCTTGTGCCTCTGCCGAGTTCATCAAATAAAATAAGACTTCTTTCGGATAAATTATTTAAAATTCCGGCAGCTTCGTTCATTTCGACCATAAAAGTAGATTCGCCGGAAGAAATATTATCGGAAGCTCCCACTCTGGTAAAAATTTTATCTACAAATCCGATTTCGGCATTTTCGGCAGGAACATAAGAGCCTATTTGTGCCAAAAGAACAATAAGAGCTGTTTGCCTCAAAAGTGCTGATTTTCCTGCCATATTCGGTCCCGTAACAATAATTATTTGCTGTTCTTCGTCATCAAGAAAAACATCGTTCGGGATATAACTTTCGTCAATCGGCAATTGTTTTTCAATAACCGGATGCCTGCCGGCTTTAATCTCAATTTTTGTTGTATCGTTTACAATCGGTTTCGAATAATTATTTTCGGAAGCATTTTCGGCAAAAGTCGTAAGCACGTCTAATTTGGCAATTCCTTCGGCAGTTACCTGAATAAGAGCCAAATAATCCGATAAATCGTTAATTAAATCGTTGTAAAGTTCTGTTTCGAGAGCCAATATTTTATCTTCGGCACCTAAAATTTTTTCTTCGTATTCTTTCAATTCCTGATTTATATACCTTTCGGAACTTACCAAAGTTTGTTTTCGCACCCATTCCGAAGGCACCATATTTTTATATTTGTTTCTTACTTCAAAATAATATCCGAATACATTGTTAAAACCTATTTTCAGAGAAGCAATTCCGGTTTGATAAGCCAAATCTCGCTGCAAGTTTTCCAAATAATCCTTACCGGAAAAAGCTATATTCCTGAGTTCGTCAAGTTCTTCTGAAACTCCTTCTTTTATTACATTTCCTTTATTTACGGCAGTCGGCGGGTCTTCTTTTATTTCATTTTCAATTCTGTTTCTTATTGTAATACAAGGATTTAGAATTTCTGCCGCTTTTTGCAGTTTGGCTTCATTACTTTCCGAACAAATAGTTTTAATTTTTTCAGTTGCATATAAAGCATTTTTTAATTGAAAAACATCTCTCGGCGTAATTCGTTGCGAAGCAATTTTGGAATTCATTCGCTCCAAATCGCCTGTTTGTTTTATCAATTTTCTTATTTTTTCGGTAATTTCTTCATTTTTAATAAAAAATTCCGCCAAAGTCAGTCGTTCGTTAATCGAATTAATATTTTTCAAAGGAAATGCCAGCCAACGTCTCAACAATCTCGAACCGGGCGATGAAACGGTATTATCGATAATATCAAGCAAAGATTTTGCACCTTCGCCGGAAGCATTAAAAAGTTCGAGATTATTAATGGTAAACTTATCAAGCCATACATATTTTTCTTCTTCTATGCGAGAAATTTTTGTAATATGCTTTGTATCACGATGTTCCGTAAGGTCGAGATATTGAAGAATTGCACCTGCAGCCGTAATTCCGTATGAAAAATTATGCACGCCGAAACCTTTCAGCGAATTTGTTCCGAATTGTTTCAACAATCTTTCTTTTGAAGTACTTTCGGTAAAAGCCCAATCTTCAAGTTTATACGAATAATATTTTGTTCCGAAAATTTCTTTAAATTTATCGTATTTACTTCGTTCATACAAAACCTCTTTCGGTGCAAAGCCGGATAATAATTTATCTGCATATTGATAATTACCTTGTGCCAAATAAAATTCGCCGGTCGAAATATCAAGAAATGCAATACCCGTCATTTGATTTTCGATATGAACGGCAGCCAAAAAATTATTTTCTTTATGATTGAGAATATTATCGCTTATCGTTACACCCGGAGTAACCAATTCGGTAACGCCTCGCTTAACTATTGTTTTTGTTTTTTTAGGGTCTTCCAGTTGTTCGCATATAGCAACTCTTTGCCCTGCTCTCACTAATTTCGGAAGATAAGTATCGAGTGCGTGAAAAGGAAATCCGGCAAGTTCCACAAAAGAAGCGGCACCATTGGCACGTTTTGTAAGTGTTATTCCTAAAATTCCGGAAGCTTTTATCGCATCATCAGAAAAAGTTTCGTAAAAATCACCTACGCGAAACAGCAAAATAGCATCAGGATGTTTGGATTTAATCTGATTATATTGTTTCATTAAAGGTGTTTCCGCAATCTTTTTTGCCATAATGCCCTTATAAAAATCTGAGAATTCAAAATTAATAATTTAGTTGTAACCGGAAAGCAGAAAGTTTATAAAATCGTAAAAAAAACCGAAATTTTGTATTCACCGGATTTATAGTTATCGCAGATTAAGCATTAAAAAACAGGTGTTTTAAATTTGTAATTCATTACGGAATAAATATCTTTGTACCTAATTCATAATGAAACAGTATTAATCAGTAATATAATTTAAAATGAAAAAAATAATAATTGCAGTATTATTAACAAGCCTGATATGGTCTTGTAAAACATCATCGGAAGAAACACCCGGTTTTAATATTAACGGAACTGTAACCGGTTTTCAAGATTCAATTATTTTTTTAAAAAAACGTGAAGCAGGGAAATGGGTAACTATTGATTCTGCAGTGGTAAAAAATGATACGTTTACTGTAAAAGGGCGTATTGAACAACCTGAAATGTGTTATTTATTAAATGAAAAAGAGAACTTTTTAGTTCCGTTATATCTTGAGAATTCAACTATTACAATTATTGCCGATGTTAAAAACCCTGAAAATGTTAAAATTACAGGTTCAAAAGCACAAGATGAATTTGATTCTTATAATAAAGAAGTCAAAACCTATAATGACAAACTGAAAGATTTATACCAACAATATTCAGATGCACAAAAAAAAGGAGATAATGCATTAACCGAAAAAATTGATTCTTCTTATTCGGCTGTTGATAAAGAAAAGACGGAATTTACTAAAGGATATATCGGAAGTCATAATAAATCAATTGTCATACCTTATATTTTATATCGTGAACTTTCTTATACCGCAGGTATTGACGAATTAGATTCATTACTAAGCCTTATTGATACATCTCTTTCAGTATCACCTTATTATAAAATTTTAAATGAAAGGATTCAAATTTTAAAAAATGTTGCCGTAGGGAAAAAAGCTCCTGTTTTCACCTTAAATGATACCACCGGAAATCCTGTTTCGTCGGCACAATTTCAAGGAAAATATTTACTGATTGATTTTTGGGCATCATGGTGTCGTCCCTGCCGGGTTGAAAATCCTAATAATGTGAAGCTTTATGCTGATTATAAAGACAAAGGTTTTGAAATTTTGGGTGTTTCTTTAGATAATGATCGTAATGCTTGGGTAAAAGCAATTAAGAACGATAATTTAACTTGGACGCAAGTTTCTGATTTAAAAGGATGGAACAGTTCTGCAGGAAAATTATACGGGATTAATTCTATTCCGCATACTGTTCTTATAGATAAAAACGGTATTATTACAGCTAATAATTTGCGAGCTGATGAATTAAGAGCAAAATTATCCGAGCTACTTGATTAGCTGTATTTTACAATATGAATTAAATCTAATTTCAATATTATAATACCACATTAAGGAGACAAACACAACTTATTTTTTTACAAAAAAGCAGGGTGGTTTGTCTCCGGTTTTTATCAGTACATTTTCAAAAAAATATAAAAGAATAATTTTCAACCAATGATTATTAACATTCAAAAATATGTTTAAAAACCATAAAAAATAATTTCTTTAATAAAAAATGAAATTTACATTAGCCGAAATTTTAATTGCTCATTATGAAAAAGATTTTTCTTATCGGTGCCGGTTTATCGGCTTCAACATTAATAAAATATTTGACGGATAATTCCGAAAAACACGATTGGAAAATACGTGTAGGCGATGTTTCGGTTGAAACGGTAAAGGAAAAATTAAACGGACATAAAAATGCCGAAGCCGTTCAGTTTGACATTTTTAACGAAGAACAAAGAAACGAAGAAATAAAAAATGCAGACATCGTAATTTCAATGCTTCCGGCAAGAATGCATTACCTTACGGCAGAATCGTGCATAAAATATAAAAAGGATATGGTTACCGCTTCCTATGTTTCGGATGAATTAAAAGCTATGAAAGATGATGTTGAAAAAAGCGGTATTTTAATTTTGAATGAAATCGGTGTTGACCCCGGAATTGACCATATGTCGGCTATGCAAATTATCGACGGCATTAAAGAAAAAGGAGGTAAAATTACGGCATTTCGTTCATATACAGGAGGTTTAATTGCTCCTGATTTTGATAATAATCCTTGGAATTATAAATTTACATGGAATCCGAGAAATGTTGTCGTTGCCGGACAAGGATCCGCCGCCAAAATAATTGTTAACGGAAAATATAAATACATTCCTTATCATCAGCTTTTTAAACGAGTTGAAAGAACAAATGTTATTAATTACGGAGAATTTGAAGTATATCCGAACAGAGATTCGTTAAAATACAGAAAATCATACGGTTTGGAAGCTATTCCGACAATGGTAAGAGGAACGATGAGACGACCCGGTTTCAGCAAAGCGTGGAATGTTTTCGTTCAACTCGGTGCAACCGATGATACTTATACGTTGGAAAATTCCGAAAATATGACTTACAGGGAATTTATCAATACATTTTTAAAATATCATCCGAAATTAACTGTTGAAGGAAAAATTTCAAGCTATTTACATATTGAAGAAGATTCATCCGTAATGTATAAATTACGATGGCTCGGAATTTTTGAAAATGAAAAAATAGGTATTAAAAATGCAAGTCCCGCAAAAATTCTGCAAAAAATCCTGGAGAAAAAATGGAAATTTGAAGAACGTGATCGTGATATGCTTGTTATGCAACATAAATTTGAATACGAATTAAAAGGAAAGAAAAAAGAAATTACATCTTCAATGGTTATTGAAGGAAAAGACCACGTGCATACTGCAATGTCTTCAACAGTAGGATTGCCTGTAGGGATTGCCGTAAAAATGATTTTAACCGGAAAAATTAAAGAAAAAGGTATTCGCATTCCGATAAGTAAAAATATATATAACCCTGTGTTACAGGAACTTCAAGAGTACGGAATACAATTTACGGAAGTTGAAAAAGATTTGTAGTTTAATATTTGAAAGACATCGGATGAATAATTAAATCAAAGTAAAATTCATCCGATGACTTTTTGATAAAAATTAATAACTCCCCACCCTTTTCTCGGCATCATTTACAATTTTATCCGATTTTGCTTTTGCGGTATTAATAATATTATTTGCTTGCTTATCAGCCTGAACATTCAAATTATTTGCCTGTTGTTTTGCTTTTTTTATCAATTCTTGTTTCGATATTTCAGCAGCTTTTTTAGCAATCGGATTATGTGCCTGACTTATTAATTTATCACCCTGTTTACCGGCTTCATTAATTAATCTTTGTCCTTGTTTTCTTGCATTTGTTCGTATTGCCGCAGCTTGTTTTTCGGCTTGAGCCATTATTGCATCTGCCTGTTTTTGAGCATCTTGAATAATTTTCTTCGCTTTTTCTTTTGCCTGTTTCTTAACTTCGTTAATTTTTTCTTCTGCTTCGTCTTTTAAATTATCGGTTAAAGAACTTGACAAGCCGGTTATTTTAGGATTATCGGCAGTTCCTCCTATTTTTGCAATTATATCAACAGGTTTATTTCCTCCGTTACCCGGAACACTTGAAATAAATCGACTTACTTCTTTTTGCGGCAATTGCATTCCCAAATTCATATTAAGGTTTCTGTCAAGCCCTTGCGTTCCGCCGAAAGTAATTTGTGTTCCGGCAAGTTTAAATTTTGTCGGCTTAACGGTTAAATTTCCGTTATCAATAAAATAATTCAAATTCAAATCGTTTACGCGCGGCGTTTTAAATTTATTTTGTTTGGTTGCATTTGCCAATTTTCCGAGCAGTCCGTTTCCGGAAATGCTGATATTATTTGAAGTGATATTTCCGGAACTTATTAACGATTTCAATATCGGTGTCATATCTTGTTTCAACAGAGAATTTAAACTGATATTCGCATTTATGTCGCCTATGCAATTTTCTATAACCGGAGCAATTGTTTTAACGGAAGTAAAAGTTTTTACAACTTCGGGAATACTTATTTTATTCATTTTCAATTTAAAATCAACATTCGGCTTTGATAAATCTTTCGCATCATAAACACCGGTTATTTTAATTTCTCCGCCCAACATATTCATTTTCAGATTATTCATATCCAACTCACCGTTTCTTACGATAATATTTCCTTTTGCATTTGAAATTATCATTTTATCGTATTTAATTTTTTCCAAATCAGAATTAAGAACAAAATCCAAGTTTTTCGGAATTTCCACAACTTCCGATTCTGTATTTTCTCCGGAAGATTCTCCCGATGAAGAATTATCGGCAACATTCTCGTTATCGGAAGTGCTTCCGCTTAATTCGTCAACATCAATATAGTTTGAATTAAAATTAAATTTCCCTCTCAACAATTCGTCTTTAAAAACATAGGAATAAATATTGTATAATTTTCCGTTAAGATGAAAATCACTTTTTCCTGCCGTTGCATCAAACTGTTTTAAATCAACAAATTGAGGCGAAAAATACATATCTGCTTTTTGAATATTTATTTTCGGCATATCCGACATTGTAATTCCCATCGCATCAATACCAAAATTGCCTTTTGCATCAAATTTTTCATAATTCTCGTTTTCAATATCGGATAAATTGCCTTTAAAACTTACGTCTGCAGTAAAAATACCGGATAAAGTCATATCTTCGAGAGGTATAACATCCTTTACGGAATTAAAATCAATTTTACCTTTTAGGTTTCCGTTCATTGCAACATCGGCAGCGGTCATATTAATTAATGCGTTCATTGCAAAAGGATTTCCGGCTGTTGTCATACTTGCTTTTTTTATGTTAATTGTCATATTATCGCCGCTTCCTTCCCGTGCATCAACTTTTAAATCAACATTTATGTTTTTTACCGATTCAGGCAAGTCGAGATATTTAAACCAAGCATTTTTTACAAGTAAATTTATTCCGTAAGCAGGCATATTTGTATCGTTGTAAACCCCTTTTACATAGCCGTTTAACTTAAATTGTCCGTCTGTTTTTATTCCTTCGAAATCTGTTTTGTAAATTGCGGGAATCATAGACAGCACGTCTTTAAATCTTGTATCTTTTGTTTTAAAAGTGATGTCTGTTTTTATGTCGTCAGAAGGCATTTCGACAGAGCCGTCAAATCCTAAATCGATTTCATTTAATTTTAAATCGTTTTCTTTAAAAGTATAAACAGAATTTGCCAAATCGGCTTTTATTTCTGAATTGAAAACAGTTTTTACTTTATTTAAATATTTAATTCCTCCGGATTTTACGGTTAAAGAATCGGAAGTCATTTTAATAATAAGATTCGTAACATCTTCGGTCATATCTCCTGACAAATTGAAATTCAGACTTTCAATATTTGCAAACACATCACTTTCTTTATCATCGTAAATAATATTTCCGTTTTTAATTTCAAATCTGTCCAACTTCATTTTAAAAGCAGAGTTTTCCGAACTTGTGTCAATTTCGGCAGTTGAAGTTGTATCTTCTTTTGCAATATCATAATTTGCAAGTCCGTTTTCCAAAACTTTAACATAAATATTCGGTTGGTCTAAAATAATGCGTTTTACTTTAATTTCGTCACCGGAAATAACACTCATTAAATCCAAAGTTGCCGTTAAACTGTTGAAATTGACCAAAGTATCGGTTTTAAAAGTATCAATTCCGGTAATTGTCAAATTCTCAATTTCTGCACTTATATTAGGAAAATCAGAAATTAAAGAAAGATTTACGTCGGAAAATTCTACTTTTGCATTAAGATTATTATTTGCTTCTTCTTTTACTGCTTCAATAATTTTACCTTTAAAAACAACCGGTAACAGAATAATTACAGCGACTAATAAAACAATTACGATTAATATTATTTTAATAAATTTTTTCATAGTTTTTATTTTATTTTTATAACGGTAAAATTACAAAATATTTTCCGATGAAATAAAAAAGAGAACAATCAATATTGCTCTCTTTTTAAATTATTTATATTCAGCTTATAATAAATCGCTTGCTAACTCGGCTAAATAACTTCTTTCGCCTTTCATTAAATTTATATGAGCAAAAATATCTTGTCCTTTCATTCTGTCGGTTAAATATGATAATCCGTTAGATTTAGAATCCAAATAAGGAGAATCTATTTGATTTATATCACCGGTAAATACAATTTTAGTTCCCTCTCCTGCTCTGGTAACAATAGTTTTAACTTCAAGCGGAGTAAGATTTTGAGCTTCGTCAATAATAAAATAGGCATTTGACAAACTGCGTCCTCTCAAGTAAGCCAAAGGAGTAAGAATCAGTTTTTCTTCTTTAAGCATTTCATCTACACGAGCATAATCTTTACTTTGTTTACCGAATTGATGTTTTATTACCGTTAAGTTATCAAATAAAGGTTGCATATAAGGTCCTATTTTAGCTTTTTCGTCACCCGGCAAGAATCCGATATCTTTATCAGCTAAAGCAACAATCGGACGAGCAAGCATAATTTGCTCAAAATCACGCCTTTGATGAAGTGCCGAAGCTAATGCAAGTAATGTTTTTCCGGTTCCGGCTTTTCCTGTTAAAGAAATCAGTTTTATTTTATCGTCAAGCAAAGCTTCCATTGCAAATGTTTGTTCGGCATTTCTCGGTTTTATTCCGTATGCTGTTTTTTTATTTACCTTAATAATAGTTTCTTCAACATGGTTAAATTTTGCCAATGCACTTGAAGTACTTCCTTTCAAAATAAAGAAACTGTTCATCCCGGGTTTAGGCTCTAATTTCATTTCAGTCAACGGAATTCCGTTTTCTTCCTGATACATTCGAGAAATTAATTTATCATCAATAT
Source organism: Bacteroidota bacterium (assembly GCA_024277895.1). Taxonomy (GTDB): domain Bacteria; phylum Bacteroidota; class Bacteroidia; order Bacteroidales; family JAADGE01; genus JAADGE01. The sequence continues at coordinate 10,684 of JAJRUH010000008.1, forward strand.
TTTCATACAGATTTACTTCTCGTTGAAATTCTTCAATATTTTTAACTTTATCAGATTTATAATCTTCTGCTTTAATTCCCAATGATTTAGCTTTCATTCTCAAATTAATATCCTTACTCACTAAAACAACATTTTTTTCGGGGAAAGTTCTTTTATAATAATCGGCAACAGCAAGAATTCGATGGTCTGGTTTATCTTCCGAGAAAGAAACTTTCATTTCTTCGGAATATGGTTTTCCTAATTCAATTTTTAAGAGACCTTTTCCTTCTCCTAATTCTATTCCGCCGTTAAATAGTTTATCTCCTGCAAGTTTATCCAATTCACGCATAAATTCGCGTGCGTGATAATTAATTTCTTCGCTTCCTTTTTTAAAATTATCCAATTCCTCAAGTACAGTAATCGGTATAACTACGTCATTATCTTCAAATTGTAACAAACTTGAATAATCGTGTAAAATCACATTGGTATCCAAAATAAATGTCTTTTTAGCCATAATATCTGTCTTTTCGTTATTTATTAAAAACCCAAATTTAAATATTCTTTTCTCGCTTTCAAATTATTCTTGTGATTATTTTACTTTTGTATTCCGGATATAAAATAAAGTAAAAAAATTGTGACCTATCAAGAAACTATTACTTATTTATTCAGCAAATTACCTATGTATCAACGACAGGGTAAATCGGCTTTTAAAAAAAATATGAATAATATCATTGCACTTTGTGAACATTCCGATAACCCTCAAAACAAATTTAAAAGTATTCATATAGCCGGCACAAACGGAAAAGGTTCTGTTTCTCATATTTTAGCATCTGTGCTGCAAACAAGCGGTTACAAAACAGGATTATATACTTCGCCGCATTTAAAAGATTTCAGAGAAAGAATAAAAATTAACGGCGAAATGATTTCCGAAGAAGAAGTCATAAATTACGTTGAGGAAAATAAATCTTTTTTTGAAGAACTTCAACCTTCGTTTTTTGAGATGACAGTAGCCTTGGCATTTAAATATTTTGCAGATGAGAATGTTGATATTGCCGTTATTGAAGTAGGATTAGGCGGTCGGTTAGATTCTACGAATATTATTAATCCCGAATTATCTGTTATTACAAACATCAGTATTGATCATACTCAGTTTCTCGGAGAAACATTATCGCAAATTGCGGGAGAAAAGGCCGGAATTATCAAGGAAAAAACACCTGTTGTTATCGGTGAATATCAAGAAGATATTGTACATATATTTTCCGAAACCGCTTTTAAAAAAAAATCTCCTGTTTACTTTGCAGATAAAGAATATTACACCGATTACGAAATGATGACTGCCGATTACAAACAAATTTTAAATATTAAAAGAAATAATAAGACGGAATATTCAAATTTAAAAACAGATTTATTCGGCGGCTGGCAAAATAAAAATATTATAACTGCATTGAAAAGTTTAGAAATTTTAAACCAAGATTTTAATATTTCCAAAGAAAATATATACAATGGCATTCTTAATATAAAAAAAAATACAAATTTTATAGGACGTTGGCAAATTTTAGCTTATAATCCTTTAACAATAACCGATACCGGACATAATGAGGCAGGTATAAAAGAAGTTGTCAGGCAAATCAAAAAAACGCCGTATAAAAAACTGCATTTTATATACGGAACAGTAAATGATAAAAACATTACCGGCATTTTAAGTTTATTACCCGAAGATGCAAAATATTATTTCACAAAAGCTCAAATTCCCAGAGCATTAAATGAAAATATTTTATTTGAGAAAGCACAAAAATTCAATTTGAAAGGACAAACATACAGCACGGTTAAAGAAGCATTTCTGGCAGCAATACAAAATGCAAATAAAGAAGACTTGATTTTTATCGGCGGCAGTACTTTTATTGCAGCAGAAGTTGTTTAATTATAATAATAACAAATCTAATAAAAAATATTACAGTTAATTCCTGAATTTCTGTATTTTTTACTATATTGCAAATGTAAACTTGCTATGAAAACAAAAATAACCACATACCGCCTTTTACTTTTTGCTTTTTTAAATTTATTTCTGATAAATTCTTTTATATTCGGACAAAATACCACACATTACAGACTTTCAAGAAGAGATACAATAAAAATCCGAAAGTTGTTAAATTCAGCTGAAAATAATATAAAATCTTTTCCCGACAGCAGTTTATTTTTTGCAAATGCAGTTATGGCAATTGTTCAGGACAGTTCCGATAATTTTTTTCTGCAGGCACTTTATCATAAAGGTGAAGTTTACTTTAATAAAAATAATAATGACAGTGCCGAATATTGTTTTAATAAAATCATTCATCACACGAAAGAAATAAAGAACCGCACATTCGAAGTAAAAGCCTATAATTATTTAGGATTATGTTGCTATTTTGACGGAAATTATGCAAAATCCATAAAATACATTCAAAAAAGTATCAACCTCAGCAAGAAATACGGATTGTTGTACAGAGAGGCATCCGGAATTAACAATATAGCGTTGATATACAAAAATATAGGTTTGTATGACAAAAGTTTAACGGATTTTTCAAAATCTCTGAAAATGTTTTTAGAGTTGAATGATACAAATGCCGTAATAACAACATTTAACAATATCGCTTTATTAAATACAAAAATGCAAGATTATAGAACAGCTGAAAATTATTATCTAAAAGGTTTGGCATTAGCAAACAAAACTAATAATATTGAAAATAAATCAAGAATATATTTAAATTTAGGAAACCTTTACATAAAATTAAAAAACTATTCTAAAGCAAAGGAATATTTTCTTAAAGCACTTCCTCTTAAAAAACTTTTAGGTAATCAAAACAACTTAGCTGAAAATTACAATTCACTCGGAGACGTATTTTCTCTTACCGGAAAATATGACGCAGCATTTTCGTATTATAAAAAAGCATATAATATTTATTCAGAATATGGAAAATATAGCGATAAAATATTAGCTCTAAACAATTTAGCTAATTTATTAATTCACCGGGGGAATTACAAACAAGCCCTCAGTTATATAAAAAAAATACAAAATATCTCTAAAGATAAACATGAAAAATCTGTCGAAATATTGTATTTGAAAACATTTTCTTTATATTACGAAAAAACAGGTAATTTGCCTGAAGCACTGAAATATTATAAAAAATATTCTTCCGTTCACGACATACTTACAAAAAAAGAATTCAATGAGAATGTTGCTAAACAAAAGGTTTTTTTTGAAATAAATATTCAACAAAGAAAAATAGAAGAATTAAAAACCGAAAAGAAAATAAGTGAAATTATTCAAAAAAAACAAAATGAAAAGATTAAAATCATTTCGTGGTTAATTTTTGCAATCTTTCTCATTCTTTTATTAGCAATCGTTTTTATAATTTATATTAAGAGACAGTTGAAAATTAAAAACAAACTTAACAAAGCTATTGAAAAAAGCCGTAAATTTCTTTTAAAAAAAAACTATGAAATTGTTCAACAAAATGAAGAAATAAAATCACAAACCGAACAAATGTATCAAATTAATGAAGATTTGATGCAATTGAAAACAGCAATTGACGAAACTGACAATGCCGTTGTTATTTTAGACAAAGAAGGAAATTTTGAATGGGGAAATCAAGGATTTGACAGACTTTACGATGTTCCCTTTGAAGAATTTAAGAAAAAATATAAAAATATATTAGATGCTTCAAAAAAATCCTCTAATTATGTAGAAATGTCTCGCGTAATAAAAAATGCAATTAAAAATAAGACCTCAGGAAGCTATGAATTTTCTACTTTAAATAAAAAAGGAGAAAAAATATGGATTAAAACAAATATTAAAGCAATTACAAACTTAAAAGGTGAAATACAGAGTATAATTGTAATTGACACAGATATTACGGACAAAGTACAGACAGGCAGGCTTTTGGAGATGAAAAACTACGAACTTGAAAAACAAAAAGAAGAAATAAATTCAAGTTTAAGATATGCCAAAACAATACAAAATGCTATCCTTCCCCGTTCGGGAAATATGCGTCAAAAAAATGATTTTTTCATTATTTATTTACCTAAAGATATTGTCTCCGGAGATTTTTATTGGTTTACGGCTAAAGAAAATCCGGCTTATACATACTATGCTGTAGTTGATTGCACCGGGCATGGTGTTCCGGGTGCATTTATGAGTATGATTGGTGAACGATTATTAAATTACCTTATTACTGAAAAAAATATTCATTTACCGTCAGAAATTTTAGAACAAATGAATGTTTCGGTAAAAATAGCTTTAAAACAAAAAATATCCGGCAATAAAGACGGAATGGATATTTCATTAATACGCACAGAAAAACAACAGAATAATAAAATCTCAATAATTTTCAGCGGAGCTAAGCAATCTGTTTTCTTTTATTCAAAAGCAAAAAATACAATTACAAAAATTCGAGGAGATATTAAAACAATAGGCGGTTATTTTGATGACGATATTCCTTTTACAAACAAAAAAATCACTGCAAAAGAAGGTGATATAATATATTTGTTATCGGACGGTATAATTGATCAAAATGCTCCCGACAGAAAAAAAATAGGAACAGCAGGATTCCAAAAAATAATTGAAGAAATAAAAGAATATTCTCTTGATAAGCAAAAAGATATAATTTTAAAAAAATTAAAAAATCATATGGGAAAAACACATCAAAGAGATGATATAACAATATTAGGAATCAAAATTTAATATTTAGAAAAAAATCTTTACTTTCGTCAGTTAAAAACAACTTCTATTAAAATAAATATGAAAATCTTTAATCGTTTTTTATCAATTACTTTTCTTATTCTGTTTTTTTCGTTACATTCAGAATCTCAAATTTATTATAACATAAATATTGCATTAGCCGATCCTGAAAATGTTGATTCATTGGACCTAAACAATGCAGGTCTTGATAAACTCCCTAAAAATATAGGAAAACTTGAAAATCTCACTTATTTAGACCTTAGTTTCAATAATTTCAAAAAACTTCCTTCAAGTTTTACAAAATTATTGAAACTCAAAACTTTAATTATCGAAGATAACCAATTGAAAGTACTTCCGAGTGATTTCGGAAATTTAAAAAATCTGAAAATTTTGAATTTAACAAACAATAAAATTGAAATTTTACCGAAAAGTTTTGCCGAACTGAGCAATTTGGAAAAACTAAACCTTACTCATAACAGAATTACCGAAGTACCTAAAGAAATTACAAAATTAACAAATTTAAAAATTTTAAATCTTTCTTATAACAAAATTACGACACTCGGAAACCTCAGCAAACTGGAAAACTTAGAAGAATTAAATTTAACAAAAAATAAATTTATTGAGTTTCCGAAATCTGTTGCTAAAATACGAAATCTGAAAATTTTAAAACTTAATAAAAATAAAATAGTTGCTTTAAGTGATAAAATAAAAGAATTAAAAAATCTGCAGGAGCTTGATATGGAATATAATAAATTAGACGCAATTCATCCTGTAATTTATGAAACAACAAAAATTTCACATATCAATTTCGGCTTTAATAAAATTAAATCAATTCCTAAAGGTTTATTAGAAGCTGATTTCATAAAGTATCTTGATTTAAGGGGGAACAGAATTCCTTCGAAGCAAGTTAAAGTATTACGAGATTCTCTTGTAAACTGTGATATAAATATGCGATTAAACACAAACGAACTTCAAAATGCCGTAGAATACACATCAATGGAAGAGGCACTTAAAAAACCTGAAAGTGTTTATATTTTAAGTTTAATAAATACACCGGTTATCCCAAAAGAAATAGCAAAATTTTCAAATTTGCAATCATTAAATCTTGAAGATAATAATATTTCAAAACTGCCCTATCAAATCGGAGAATTAACAAATCTGGAAATTTTAAAATTAGCTCGAAACAGTATTACGGTTATTCCGAAATCAATAAAACGTCTTAAACATTTGAAAATGTTAGACTTAAGAGATAATGACATTTCAACTATTCCGGAAGATATTGGTGAACTTAAAGAATTACAATACATTGATTTAAGGCAAAATAACTTATCGTCTTTACCGAATGCAATTTGTGATTTGCCTGACTTAGAGGTATTGAGTATAGAATCCAACAATTTGACAAAACTTCCTGAAAATATCGGTAATTTAAAAAAATTAGTTACACTTTTTGCTGCTAAAAACAAGTTAGAATTATTACCCTCAAGTATAGGCGGATTAAAAAATATTACAGAACTTGATATCAGTCAAAACGTTAATTTAAGCAAATTACCTGACGAAATCAGCAAACTTGAAAATTTAATAAAACTAAATGTCGGAAATAACAACTTGAAAGAACTTCCGGAGAGCATCGGAAATATAAGGAACCTTTCCGATATTAATTTACACGGTAATTTTTTAACTTCACTTCCTTCGAGTTTAAGTAATTTAGAATATTTAATTATTTTAGATATCAGCTCTAATAATTTTACAACTTTTCCTATTGTTGTAACAAAAATTCCGAATTTGAACAAACTCTCGGCAAGTGACAATAAATTCAAAACACTGCCTCCGGAAATAGGAAATTTAATTTTTCTTGAAGAACTGGATTTATTCGGAAATCAATTAACTGAAATTCCTAAAGAAATAGGAAATATGGAATCACTTGCAATACTAAATCTTTTCGGCAACCAATTAAAATCACTACCTCCCGAATTTGCAAATTGTCTGAGTATTCGTTCGGTTGATTTAAGAATGAATCCTATAAGCGAAGGTGAAAAATATAAAATTAAAACATATGTAAACGGTGCAGACGTTAAATTCTCATCAGAATAAATTAATCTAAACTTAAACCGGATTTTTCACTTTCCGAAATAATTTCAGCATATTGAGCAGGATTCAAGTCTAAAAAGAAATAATTTACCGGATTTACAGGCTTTTTGTGATACCTAATTTCATAATGTAAATGCGGTATCAAAGATTTTCCGGTCATACCGACTGTCCCAATCTTCTGTCCTCGTTTTACACTTCTTCCTACCGGAACATCTAATTCATTCAAATGTGCATAAACAGTTTCATATCCGTTATTATGATTTATAACAATACGTTTTCCCAATCCTCTTTTCCTTCCCGACTTCACTACTTTCCCGTCTGCACTTGCAAAAACAGCAGTACCTTCAGGAACAGCATAATCAACTCCGGGATGAAAAATTAAAGATTTATAAACCTGATCAATACGTTCTCCGTAACCGTATATCGGATATCTGAAATCGTAATTTATAACCGGCTGAATAATAGGTATTTTTTCCATACCGGAAGTATTAGATTTTTTAAAAGATTCAAAATATTTTATAATCTTAAGATTTTCCTTAAAACTTGCTTTTTTATCTTTTTGAAGTCGTTCAGAATTTTCTTTTATTAAAGTTTCGGTATCTTCTCCCGAAAATTTAGTATAAGGGTTTTTGTTCTTAAAAACAGCATTATCCGGCAAACTTTTAAAAACAGCCTGATAAATGATTTTGTCTTTTTTTATTAACTCTCTCAAATATCTGTCATTTTGTTCTTTTCTTCTTATAAGTTTATTATATTCTTCCTGAAGTATTTTATTTTCAATTGCTTTTTGTTTTTTAATATTAATATCAAAAAATAAAACAAAAATAAAAAATATGCTGACTGCAATAATTATTGAACCTATAAAAATAGATAAGACAGAAATAAGGAACTTCTGTCTTTTTGTTTTTTCATTATCCTCAAATTCTAAAGTTTCGGTATTAAACTTATATTTTCCGTGTGCCATTTTCAGAAATATTTTTGCAAAGTTAAAAAAACTAAACGGTATATTTTAAATATCTCAGAATTTTGATTTATTTAATTATTTTTGCAAAACTAATTATTTACCGACAACTGTGTAAAAAATTAGTTTTTTCTTAAAAAGCATATATAGAATAAGACATATGAAATTCAGGAAATATATAAAATTTTTAACTCAAAAAAACTTCTTAATTAATTACAGCATTGCTCTCGGATTAATAATTTTATTATTATCCGTAACTTTTTTGTGGTTAAGAATATCAACACATCACGGTCAAATGCTTTCAGTACCTGATTTTTCGGGAATGACTGTAAAACAAGCAACTCAAATTGCTAAAAATAAAAGACTGAAAATCAAGATTATAGACTCTGTATATAACGGTATAGGTAAAAGAGGAACAATAATTGACCAAAATCCTCCTCCGGATATCAAAGTAAAAGAAAACAGACGAATTTTTGTTACAATAAAATCTGTTTTACCTAAAATAATTAAAATGCCTGATTTTATTCATTCAACCTTAGTACAGGCAAAAGCAGATATTGAAACTTACGGTTTAAGAATAGTAAAATTAACTTATGAACCTTCAATTTTTGATAATGTTGTTTTGAAACAAAAATATAAAAATGCCGATATTAAACCGGGCAGTGATATACCTCAAGGTTCTGAAATTGAACTTGTTTTGGGGAAATCACAAAACTTAGGAAATACAATTACTCCGGATATATACGGACTTACTTTGGAAGAAGCCGAGCTGGAATCAGCTGATTTTATGCTCAATATAGGCACTGTTCTTTACGATGAAACTATTGTTTCTTCTGCTGACAGCATTAATGCAAAAGTTATCAGGCAAAGACCAAAACCCGGAGTCGTTTTTAAACCCGGTGAGCAAATTGATGTTTGGATGAGTTTAAATGCAGATTCAATAAAATAGACTGCCATAAAATATTTCCATTGTTTATGCGTTTTTGAAATGATTTATTAAACAAACTTTTAAATGAAATTTGCTTTTTCAATTCTTTTAATTTTTCTTATTGTTGCAGCAGGTTCTGCACAAGAATATACAAATTCACTCAGCGAAAATCCTCAAATCAGAAATTTTGTTAAGGAAAACCCGATTTATAAAAAGAATAATAAAAGTAAAGCTGTTTTAGAACTGCCTTTTTGGGACGATTTTTCAGACAGTTATATTTATCCGAAATCCGGCTTGTGGCAAGATAATGCGGCATATATAAATAATACGCTTGCTGTTAATCCGCCTTCGATAGGCGTTGCAACATTAGATGCAGTTGATTCCGAAGGAAAAATATACGACAGAGCCGATTACAATACCTTATTTCTTGCGGATTCGTTAACTTCTCAACCTATAAATCTGAATTATCCCGGAAATTCTACTATATTTTTAAGTTTTTATTACCAACCGCAAGGCATCGGAGATGCACCGGAAACTAATGATTCATTATTTTTAGAATTTTATGCTCCCGAAGAAAATTCTTGGACGGAAGTTTGGGCTGTCGCAGGTTCCGATAATAAAAATTTTACTTTAGTTATTTTACCTGTTAACCAAGCAAAATTTCTTAAAGACAGTTTTCAGTTCAGATTCAGAAATTATGCAAGTTTCGGAGCCTCAACTTACCCGAGTTTAGCAACAAATTGCGATTTTTGGCATATTGATTACGTCTATTTGAATAAAAACAGGAATGCTGCCGATACCGTTTTTCACGATATTGCATTTACAAAACCTTTACGTTCATTACTTGCAAATTATGAAGCCGTGCCGTGGAAACACTTCAAAGAAACAAGTTCTCAGACTTTAAAATCGAATATTACTGTTAATTTTAAAAATAATGATAATGCAATGCGACTGATTGACAGTCTGAATTTCACTTTAGAGGATTTAACCGGAACTTCCGGAAATCAATACTGGTTTGCAGGAACATATACCCCTACTCCCTTTCAGGAATCAAACATCAGTCTGTCGGGACAACCATTTAATTTTCCTGCGAATAACAGCAATACATCAAAATTCAAATTGACAGCAAGAATTGTAACCGACACCTATGATTCAGCTCAAAATAATACAGTTTCATACATACAATCTTTCGATAATTATTATGCCTATGATGACGGAAGTGCCGAAGCCGGTTACGGTATATACGGAAACGGAACAAAATACGGACAAGTTGCTTTAAAATTCTCACCGCTTAAAAGCGGTTATCTAAGCGGGGTAGATATGTATTTTACAAGAGCTTTTAAAGATGCAAGCCAAAAATATTTTTGGATATATCTTTGGAAAGTTGACAGTAACGGATTGCCCGGCGACACGATTAAAACATTTGAAGGAATATTGCCCGAATATGAAAATGAAATTAATAAATTTCATCAATATGTTTTTGACAAACCGGTATTAATTGACGGAGACTTCTTTATAGGTTGGACACAAACTACTGAAGATAAGCTGAATATCGGCTTCGATTATAATACGATTAACAATGATAAAGTTTTTTATAATATCTCGGGAGAATGGATTCCTTCTGAAGAAAAAGGCAGTTTAATGATTCATCCTATTTTCGGAAGTATCCAAAGTTCCGTTCCGGAAATAAAAAGAAAAAAATTACAAATTTTTCCGAATCCGGCAACAGATTTTATTAAGATAGATTTTGACAGAAACTCTCAAAATAATTATTCAATTGAGATATATAACATTCAGGGAACTCGTGTTTTATATCAAACAAATTTCAATAAAAATACGCTTAATATCCAAAACTTAAAAAAGGGTATTTATTTGGTCAGGTTAAATGATAATAATGCAAAAATATACAGTTCAAAATTTATTAAAAACTAATCAAATAATAAATAATTAAAAGCCCGGAATAATCCGGGTACAATTTTATTTCGGGCCTGCTGAAAAACGCTAAATATACTGTAATTCAACACTTTATACTTGTATTTTTGTGATAAAATGCAAGGGTTTTAAATAAAACATCTTAAAACCCTTGCACTTTCTTTGATAAAACTACCAAATTTTTGCTGCTCAGCTGCACATCTCTTTTGTATTTTGTTCAATTTGAAGTATTTATATACATCTACATCTC
>JAJRUH010000163.1 GCA_024277895.1 Bacteroidota bacterium
CCGGTATTTACAATTTTTTTGCTGTATTATTTTAAAATAGGCGAAACACATCCTCTGTTAGCAGATTTTTTTGTTATTCAGGCAGCAGCGGCACCGGCAACCGGATTAATTCTTCAAGTAAGAGCATACGGCGGTGACGTTCAAAACGTTGCAGGAATGATGTTTGTAACTTATATTGTTTGCTTAATTGCTTTGCCTTTTTGGATTGCTCTTTGGCATACTTTGATTTAAGGATTAAAATTTGTTGTTATTTATGAGATAATTTTTTATAATTTTATAAATTTTCCGTAAAAAGTACGACCTTCTTTTTTTGCTTTAATAAAATATATGCCGGATTTTAAAGAGCTTATATTTATTTGATTTTTATTAGTTAAATGTAATTTTGATACGGATTTACCTTGTAAATTCATTATTTCTATATCTGAAAAAGATGATGTGTTTGAAATAAAAATATTATCGGATGAAGGATTCGGATAAATTGTCAGTTTATTGTCTTCGTCTTTAAGAGAGTTAACAGTTTCCGGTATGTCCGGAATATCCAGCATTTCACTTGTAAAAATTTTATATTCTCCGGGAGCTAATGTTACGGAATTGCTTCCTGAATATTCTTCGTGCGTGTAATAGTCGTACCAAACAGAAGATGCACTGAAATCCGGTACGGCATAATGTTCCGTAACATCAAAATTTCCCAAGATAACAACATTTAAACCGGCACTTCTCAGAACAATTTGTTTCATATTACCTGAAAAACTTATGTCGTAATCCGATGTGGAGAAAACAGGATAGTTTTTTTTCAGATTTATGAAAATTTTAAAATATTCGTAAAGTTTTTTTCTGTTTTGTTCCGAAAAATAATTCCATAAAATCGGTTTTTCGCAAACACGGCAAGGGTCGTCAATGCTGATGTCGTAGCCGAGTTCTTCGAATTGCCAAATCATTTTAGGTCCGGGAATTGTAAAAAAGAAAGCTCCTGCAAGTTCTGCTCTTCTTAATGCCGTTGCTTCGTTTTTAATATTATAACTGCCGGAAGAATTTCCGTAGGTCTCATTTCTGTACATCATACGTTCTTCATCGTGGCTTTCCATATAAGAAACTAAATTCGGATTATTCCAACCTCTTTGTTTGTATGAAGTTTCGGAAAAATCCCAACCGTTGCTCCAGCCCATTGAGGCTTGAGAATAGCTGTAGTTCATATTTCCCCAAAGCATCATTCCGTAGTTTGCAAGTTCTGTTTCTTCCGAATTATCGGTAAAATGTTCTAAAATAAAATAAGCTCCGGGAGAACTTGCCCAAATATGATCGGCATAATCTTTCAGTATTGCAATTCTGGAGGCATCGTAAGCCCATCCGTTGCCGGGTGTATTTGTAAAACCTTTTGTGAAATCAAATCTGAAACCGTCAAATTTGTAATCGGTAAGCCAATAGTTACAAACTCTGTAAACAAATGCTTTTGTATCCGGACTTTCGTGATTAAAATCATAACCCCACGAATAATCGGGATTTGGTGATGTTTGATTATACCAAGGGTTTTCAGCCGTAGGTTGTCCCCATTCACCGGCGTTCGGGTCGAAATATAATTGAACCAAAGGACTTTGCCCGTATGAATGATTTAATACCATATCCATTATTACGGCAATATTTTTTGCATGACAGGTATCAATAAATTCTTTCAGTTTATTTTTGGTGCCGTAATATTTGTCGGGAGCAAAATAAAAATCAGGATTATATCCCCAACTGCTGTTTCCCTCAAATTCACTGACCGGCATCAGCTCTATTGCATTAATTCCCAGATTTTTAAGATAATTGATAGTGTCAATCAGTGTTTGATAATCGTGGGCAGCAACAAAATCTCTTACAAGAAGTTCATAAATTATTAAGTCTTTACTATCGGGTCGTGTGAAATTTGTATTTTTCCAGGAATAAGGTGTTTGTGCGGTTTGAAACACAGAAGCAATTCCTGAAGTTTTACCGGAAGGGTAGGAGATTAAGTTCGGATAGGTTGTATTGCTAATGTATTGATCGTTCCAAGGGTCGGAAATTTTATCGCAATAAGGGTCGGCAATAGTTAAGGTACCGTCAACAATGTATTGATAAACATATTCTTGTCCGGAAGTCAGTCCGGTTAATGTAATCCAATAACGGTTTCCGTCGGGTGTTTTATTCATTTGGTTTGACAGGGATAATGCCCAGTTGTCGAAACTTCCTTTTACAAAAGCAAAATCTTTAAAAGGAGCATATAAAACCAAAGTTACGGTATTGTCGTCAATGTAATTTATTCCGTCTTTTAGGTTTGAAGTTGGTAAATCTGCAATTGTATTGTCAGCTCTTACAAAAAAATGAGATTCTTTTTGAACGGAAGTTGTCCCGTCAGTTGCTTCAATTCTGATTGTATTTATGCCGGATGTTGCAGCGGTGTAATCATAAGTCAGCTGATTGGCGGAAACTGTTGTAATAAGATTATTGTTGATGTATAAAGACATTGATGTTGCAAATATTGAGACTGCATTAATCGTTACGGTTTCTCCGGATGAAAAAATACGAGCGGAGTCAGGAGCAGTTATGTTAATATCGGTTTCCGAATACACATTAATAAATAAATCGGATGTTTGTTTGCTTCCGTCAGCACTTCTGAAAACAAAGCATTGTTCGGTTACAACTTCACCGCCGGGAACAGTATAAAAATCATTAATTGTGGGAATAATATCTAATTCATAAATATTATTTCCGAGATTTGTTAATTGCGGTTGAGCAGAATTGTCTCCCCAAGTTCCTATAACATGCTGCCATTGTCCTACTCCTTCAATTGTTACGCCTGTATGTGCATAAACATTACCTGTATATCCGTCTAAGTTTGTTCCGGTTGCGTTAAAAATGATTGTATCCGGTTGACTTGCAATCGGAAATTCGTGCTTTGTTGTAATAACCTGGCTTTGAGAATAAAATCCTAAAATTATCAGAATAAAAGTTATTATATGTTTCATTGAGTTGAAAGTTTATAAAGTTAAAAGTTTTGCAAATATAGTTAATTATTACGGTTGTTTGGGTCTGACTAATAAATAGGCACTGTTAAATTTAAGACTTGTTCCCTTTTTTCCGTTAAGATGTAATTCCCAAGCATTTGTGCCTGCGTTCCAAGTTTTCCATTCACTTGTTAAAGTTGCTTGGTAAGGAGAATTGTTTGTTTGTCCCCATGTCCACGAGTCTGAATTTGAAATAGGTGTATTATTAATCACGGAAGATCCGTTCCAGTATTGAGCAGTTAACTGAAATTCATTTCCTGTACCTGTAGCTTCTGTCAGTCTGATTACAAGTTTAACTTCAATATTTCCGTTAGGTTCATATATTGAAGGTTCAAAGCCTGCTTCGCAATTAGATAAATCTTGAAATGTTGTGTTTGTTACATCGTATTCATTTCCTGCTTGCCAAAGCGGAATTGTTGAAACCATATTTGTTGCGGCGGCAAAACCTCTTACGTCAAGTTTCATTGCGGGGCTTGTTGTTCCTATTCCCACATTATCGGTTGAGTTTGATAATACGGTATTTGAACTTGTTCTTGTCCATAAATCGTTGTTTTCGTTGCCTATGTACAGCCAATTTGTTCCGTCGTAGTAATAAAACCCTTCTGCATTGTCGGTTTGATATACCATAAGTCCTTGTGCGGGTGTTGTAATGCCTGCTCTTTCTGCTTTAAGCATTCGCGGAATTAATATTCCTTTTGAGCTTGATTTTACGTCAAGCATTGCTGAAGCATCGGGATTTGAACCGTCTGTATTAACCGCAACCTGAGAGAATGTAATTGTAAATGTTATATTCAAAATTATAATTATCAAGAAGAAAGTATTTATTTTTTTCATATTTTAATTTTTTATAACAAACTTTTTAACTTTTATTTTCAAATTATTTTTCAAAATCAATGTGTAAAATCCGGATTTTAAGTTTGAGATATTCAGTCGTGTATATTTTTCTTTCATTTTGGTTTGTAAAATTGTTTTGCCTGTTATATCACAGACAGTAATATTATACAATTTGTTGCTTTTCACAATTATAAAATCTTCGGCAGGATTCGGGAAAATATTAATTTGTGATTTATCTTGTTTTTTAACTTCCGAAGTTGTTTGCAAAACTATATTTTCCGATACATTATTTTCAGAAATATTTATTGAACCTGAAACAGGAGTATATCCGTTTGCCGAAACAGAATAATTTACCGTACTGTTTGTTTTGTATATGAAATTTGCATTTCCTGAAGCATCGGTATTCTGCGAACCGTAATTTGAAATTATAGCAGTAGCATCTTGAATATCATTTCCGTCGGAATTTTTTACATTGAAATTAATTTCTGCAAAAGGTCTTTCTTTTTTAACATCGGTAAAAACATACAAATCGCCGGGATTGTAATAGATTGTTTGATTTACGTCGTTAACTTGATATGTTTCTCCGGTAAAATAGTTATACCAGGTTCCCGTATGTTGAAAACTCGGAGTCATATTTAACCCTGAAGTTGAAAAGTTTGCCGTTACCGAAATATTTAAATTACTTCCCGAATACCAAATTCTTTTTCCTTGTCCCGCAACATCTTGTCCGTATGTTCCGTAAAGAAAAACATCGTTTTCGGTTTTCAGTTTAGCCATTCCGGCGTAAGTCCAAAAAAGTTTCTGACGATTATAATCGTTTAAATATTCCCAATGCAGAGGTTTTGATGTCGTTCTGCAATCGGTTGAATATGTTCCGTCGCCGCAAAGTTCTATGCTTTCGTCGTAGCCTAGCTCTTCAAATTGCCAGAGCATTTTAGGTCCCGGAGTTGACATATATATTGCCGCAACAGCTTCGTTTCTTTGAAGAGAAGTAATTGTATCTCCTGAAAATCCGTTTCCGTATTCCAAACAGTTGAACATAATTCGTTCTTCATCGTGGCTTTCGACAAAGGGAATTAAATTCGGATATGTAAAACCCCTTTCAATGTAGCTTGCCCAAGATATATCACTGTTTGTGTCGTAACCCATTGCAGCCTGACTGAATTGTTCATTCATAACTCCCCACATAAGGCAGCCGGTATTTGCCAAGACTTGCTCTTCATCGTTATTTGCAAAATGTTCCAAAATTACGTAGGTATTCGGGTTCACGGATTTTATATAGTTGAAATATTCGGTAATGATATCAATTCTGGATTGGTCATAAGCACTCCAAGCTGCAACATCATTTCCTGTGTAATTTTGTGTGAAACCTTTTGACAGATCAAACCTGAAACCGTCAATTTTGTATTTTGTAATCCAGTAGTTTAGGTTATCTTTAATTAGCTCTTTTGTGTAAGGACTTTCGTGATTAAGGTCGTAACCAATTCCGTAAGGATGAGGTGATTGTTGATTAAACCAAGGATTATTTGCAGCAGGTTGATTATTTGTTTTGTCCCAATACATTTGTACGAGAGGAGAGCCTCCGTACATATGATTGTAAACAACATCAAGGATTACGGCAATTCCTTTTTGGTGGCAGGCGTCAATAAATGCTTTATAGTCGTTTTTTGTGCCGTATGCTTTATCGGGAGCATAATAGAAATTCGGAGCATATCCCCAGCTGTCGTTACCTTCAAATTCGGCAATCGGCATAAGCTCTATTGCATTAATTCCGAGAGATTTCAGATAATCTAAACTGTCAATGACGTCTTTAATGTCTCTGCTTTCAACAAAATCTCGTATTAAAAGTTCGTAGATAATAAGGTTTGATTGGGTTGAATTTACGGCAGCAGGTGTGAAATTTTCGATTTGCCAGTTATACGGTGTTTGTCCGGTTTCAAGAATGCTTACTGTTCCTATTGTTAAATCCCAAGGATATGTTTTTAGGTTAGGATATGTTGTTTCCGGTATCCAACGGTCGTTCCACGGGTCGAGTATTTTATCGCAATAGGGGTCGGCAATTTTCAGTTCTCCGTCTATGTAGTATTGATATGCGTATTCGGTTCCGGGAGTTAATCCCGTTATTGTTGTCCAGAAAAATTTTCCGTCGGGTGTTTTTTTCATATATCCTTCATTATTTGCCGTCCAACCGTTAAAATCACCAATTACGAAAGCAAAATTTTTACTTGCCGAAGGGTCGGGAAGAACCAATGTTACGGTGTTGTCGTCAATGTAGTTAATGCCGTTTTTTGTGTTTGCGGGTAAATCTTGTATTGTTACCGCTCCTCGTATATAAAAATGAGTTGTGTCGTAAGCGGTATCTGTTCCGTCGGTTGCGGAAACAATAATTTCATGTGTTCCTTCGGTATAATTTCCGGTGTTCAGAGCATACATTAAATCGGGTGCGGTTGTTTGGTCAACTTGTGTTCCGTCTATATTTAAGGACATTGATGTTGCATCAAGAGAATATGTGCAAATTGCAATTTCTGTATTTAAAGGAACGAGAGGATCTTTATCCAGATTTCCGACATATTTTACGTTTAAACCTTGATTATAAACCGGTATATGTAAATCTGTACCGTCAGAATTTCGGGCAACATAATATTCATCAGGATTATCCGGTGATATAGGAATATCACTTCTGATAACCATAGCAATTTTATATATTTCTTCTCCGGAAGGGACACCGTAGAAATCTCGTATATTGTTTATAGTCAGTGAGTAAGAGTTACTGTCGGGCAGATTCCTGATGAACTTAAGTTCGGGCAAATTTTCACCCCAAGCCGATTTAATGTATCGCCAATCGTTATTACCTGCACTTTCGGAAGTTATTACTCCGGTGTGTGCATAAACATCACCGTCATAGCCCATTAATTCGCCGTTTCCGAGTGTTGCATCGAAAGTGATTGTAACAGAACCTTCTTGTAAAGGAAAAACAGGATCGGTTGTAAGCACTCCGCTTGCACCTTCACAAGATAAAGGAACAGAAACAGAATATGAGTAATTATTTCCCGAATTATTGTCAAAATTTATTGTAATGAGATTGAAATTTGAAACAGGGTTTGAAATTACTGTTGTGAATATGTAATAATCAACATTTGTTCCTTCGGATTGTCCGGGAATTATAGCTGTTCCGGTCGTTCCTGAAAAAGAACACAAGATTATTGAAGAAGATGACCAATTGTCGGTTGTATATCTCAAATAAACATTTTCACTCGGCGTATTATCGCATATAACGGTAACATCTTGCAGAGGGTCGGGAACGGAAATGTCTTGCGAAACATTTGTTATTGAAACAGGGGCGGTATTAAGTTCCGAAAATATTGCCCGTGTATCGGCATAACCGGTGTTTTTCCAATTTATGACATAGTATTTGTTGTCGCTGAGAGTAATAGTGTTATTATTAGTTCCGTTTAGTGTAAGGTTCGTTATTGTATTAACGGTAAATATGCCGTCAGCCCATTTGTTTGTATAATAATCTGATGACGGTCCGCGTGTAAAAAGAAATTCATAACTTCCTGCCGGAATGTCCGAAGGTGTTGAAAATATTGTTTGGTATATATTCAAATCGGAAATTAAATGAACATTTCCTCCGGTTGCTTGTGTCGAACTTGCAAAAACAGAGTTTGAAGGAGGATTATTCCAAGAATCCCAATTCCCGGGAATATTTAATCCTTCGGGGTCGTATATTTGAGAAAAAATATTTTGAGATACAAATATTAAAATCAATAAAGAAATAAGAATGCGGAAATGTAGTTTCATTTAAGTTTTTTTATAAAGTTACAATTTTTTTAGTAATAGTTTGTCCGGTAATTTTATCTGTAAAATGAAAAATGTAAATACCCGGAGATAAATTATTTTTGAATTTAATTCTTTCGGCAGAACCTGTATGTTGTGATTTTACAACTCTTCCGTTGATATCTGTTATTTTTATATAAATATCTTGTTTTTGTTTTGAATTTATTTTAATTGATGCAAAATTTTTAACCGGATTCGGGAATATTGAAATGTTAAGTAGTTTTTCGACATTTTGTATTGAGGTTGAATTATTGATTGTAATATTCCAATCTTCATTGTTGTTATTATTCCAAGTATTATTTCCGTAGTGCAGAACAAAGTGAAGAGAGTTTACGATTTGTGCTGCATCGTTGAACGGTCCTAAAGTTACTTGATATACGTTCATGTCTTTTTCAGTAAAAGGGGTTTCAACCGAATGTCCGTCTCCGGAATCTGCGGTACCGGAAGGCCAATATGTTTGGATAGGTGTTGTCCACTCGTTTTCGGTTTTATTTATACCCCAATGTAGTTTTCCGTTTGTATCCATTTTGGGGTCATTACTTACCGTAATTGTAATTTGGTCGTTTATGTCGGGAAACTCCGGAATCCAACTTACTCCTTCAGGAGAACTTTCAGTAACATTAATTGTCATAGTATAAATATTGTTGCTGTATCTGCCTTCGCTGTCTATCACTTTAAAGGTGAAACTTGTATAAGGTGAATTGTATTCATCTTTTAAAGGTGTGAATGTTAAGAGAGAAATATCAGTTAGCTGTGTATTAGCAGGGACAGAACTTCCGTTATAAAGCAAAGACCCGACATTTACATCAGAAATTAGTTGTATTCCTGCAAAATAAGCTCCGTTCATACCTGAAAAGGGAAAATTTGCTTTCGAAAATGTATATGTTGTATTTGTTAATAACGTTATTGTACTGTTGTATCCCAAGGGATTGTAGTCAAAAACATTAACGGTCATTAGATAAGTATCATCGCTGTATCTGTTTTGGTCGTCTTTAATTTTGAATGTAAAAGTTGCATACGGAGTACCGTTTCCATCGGCATTAGGAGTAAATGTCAGAAGAGATACATCCGGATAATCTTCGGGAGCAGTGATGTCTGTTCCGTTATATTTTAATGTTCCGTTTGTTTCTTCACTGATAATTTTTATTCCGTTAAAATTTGCATTCGAAGGACTTTGAAAATAAAAGTTATTTGAAGAAAAAGTATAAGTTTCGTTAATCATCATTGAAATAACTTCATCGGAACCCACAGGATTGTCATTCGGATTATTATTAATTGATATATGATAATCTTGTCCGTTATTATTATCCCAATTATTTGCATCAATTTTTATTACAAAATATATTTGGTCAACAACTTGTCCGGAATTATTAAAAGGTCCTATTGTACAAGTATAAATTCCGTCGTTATCAGAATCTGTAAAAGGAGTCTCAACTGCATGTTCGTCGAAAGCGGATGTTTCGTCAGTCCAATATTCCGATATAGGAGCAATCCAGTTTGTTCCGTCAACGGTAACACCCCAATGCAACATTGAACCGGCTACAGCTTCTGTCGAGAAAATTGTAATTTGGTCATTCATTGAGGGTTGCTCCGGTGTCCAATATACATTTTCATTACTGCTGCCCCCTTCTTCATTTCCTATATAAACGTGTTGAATCGGTGTTTTAAAGATATTTCCTTCAGTATCGGTCATTTCAACATAGTAATCAACAAGAGTATCACTTAAACCCGTAATTTCCGCATAATAAAGATTTGCAATTGCATCCGGTAAAACAAAAAAATCAATTTCCGGGTCGTTAGGAACGTTGCCTGTATTTAATATTTTAGAAGTCATAGAAACAGAATGCCAAGAACTGACTTCCGAACCTCCGGCATAAGTGTCATTTTCGTTATTGTCAAGAGGGTTAATTCCGTCATTGTCTGTTCTGTATTTTAATATTGCAGAAGAAATTCCGCTGACATCAAAACCGTATGTCCAAACCGTGAAGTCTTTTGAACTGATGTGTTCTCGGTATCCGTATATCGGTCCGAATTCTTTCCCTCCCGGGTTATACGGAAAACGTTGCGGAATAAAAACAGAAGGAGGTGTATTGTCAATTCCCGGATTTGCATCAATTTCATTTTGGGCATAAGATATTGCATTATTTCCGGCAATTGTTTGCTTAACTTCCATATCTTCTGCCTTCCCGTAATACATATAGCCGCTTGTGAGAGCCGGCATATAAAAGTGCCAAGCCAGTTCTGCATTTGAAGCATTTGCATCAGGATAAACGATTTTATTAATATTTACTGAACCTGCTAAATCTTCAGCCATGCAAACGAAATTGTCAATTGCGGTAATTACTGCCCAATTTCTCGCATCTTCAGTCCATCCGTCAGGATTAAATGTGTAGTTTGAAGTATTATACAGAGGCCAAAGCCAGTTAATAAACTGCGGATGTCCCCAATCATTAGCAGCATTGACCCAGCTACCGTCTTCTACGTGAACAATATCATTTTCCGGAACCGGATTATCATATAAAAATTGTTGTATGGTTGTGGGAATATATCCTTTTGAATTTTCAGCAGCGACAAAATTAGGAACAGCTTCAAAATAATAACTGCTGCCGCCTCCCCAAGCATTATCTCCGTCGTGGGCAAAAAGAACAATTGAGGGATGTGATGTATTTTCGAAAGGTGCTATATGGTTATCAATATCTTCAGTGCCTTGGGGTGAATAACCGTCTTTATAACTTAATAAATCAGCCATAGGTATGACATCTATAATGTATTCCGTTCCTGTTTCCGGATCGACATATTTTGCTTTATGAGCTTGATAACAGTAGGGAGCAGCAAATTCTCCTCCTCTGCCGTCAATTTGTCCGTTCCACCAATTAACACCGTTTGTTGAGACAATATCGGCTTTATTCGGGGGCGAAATATTGCAGCCGTTTGTTCCGTAATGCAGAGGGTAGTCATTTAAAGTCCTGGACAGATGGCTGTTGGCAACTACCGTCCATTCAATACCTTCTTGTTTCAGTACCTTTATGATTCTTTCGGAAAAAGCACATTCTGCCGGCCAATAACCTTTTGAATAATCGGGTGATGTTCCGAAAGTATTGCCGTATATTTCTTTGTGAGCCTCAATTTCTTTAGAAAGTGCACGTTCACTTATTAAAGGCGATAAGGCATGGTGGTATGTAAAACTAACAATGTCTAAACGCGGAAAACCTCCGGAAGTTTGCCAATTTCTTGCGTCAATAAATGAATTTTGCCAACCGGAATAATATCCCCATTGTCCGGCATCAGCCAAACTATTTACGTTATCAATCAGGCATCCTGAATAATTAACTTGAGCTCCGGCATCGGGATAAACAAGTAATTGTTGGACAGACTCTTTCGGCACATGTTGATATACATTTCTTCTGTCGTCTTTACTAAATATTTCTTCAAGATTGTTTGTCGGATGACTCACTCCGGTGCCGTATTGATTTCCTCCCGAGTTTTTAATGTCTTGAGATTCTTTAACAGTCTGGAAGTGATACTGATTTGATATTCCGGCTTCGGGCCAGTAAATTGGTTGCTGAAGATGCCACAAATAGCTTGTATATACTTGAGAGAAAATAAAAGCATTTGTAAAAATAAAAAAAGGAAGTATGAGTAGTTTTTTTATCATTGTATTTTTTATATTCCGCTATGCAGGTAAAAATAGTGAAATAATTGTTAAAAATTTAGATGTTTCAGCTAAATATTGCTGCAAACGAAACCGCAAACGATTGCATTTTTGAATAACAAAACAGTACTCATTTGTTGATTGTCGACTGAACAAAATATAGAGATAATTTATTTGCAAAATTATTTCTGTAATATTAAAAGTTATTAAAAATATTATTTTTGCAGAAACAGAATGTTGAATTGATTAAAAATCTATAAAAGATGTCAAAATTAAGTCATACCGATGCAAACGGAAAAGCCAATATGGTTGATGTGGGAAATAAACCTGTTCAAAAAAGAACGGCTGCAGCTCGCGGACACATAAAAATTTCCGATGAAGCAAGAAAACTAATTCAGGAAAACAACAATAAAAAAGGCGATGTGCTTACAATTGCCGAAATTGCCGGAATACAAGGCGGAAAACGAACTTCTGAATTAATCCCTTTATGCCATCCTTTGCAAATTACAAAAATTGACGTAAAAGCAAAACTTGACGATACCGGAGTTGAAATAACATCCGAAACCCGCTGTATAGGACAAACAGGCATTGAAATGGAGGCACTTACAGCCGTGTCCGTTGCTCTTCTCACTGTTTACGATATGTGCAAAGCCGTTGATAAAAATATGATTATCGAAGAAATTACTTTGCTGAAAAAGACTAAAGAGGATATTTAATACGGATTTAAAGAGTTTTAACAAATACCAACAGAGGTTTTCCTTTTTTTATTCCGTGAACAGAACAAAGGATTTTTTTCGGTGTTTTTTCTTTTGATTTTACACTTTCGGAGTGCATAAATCGAACTTCATCTCCGAAAATATCTTTTACGACAATATCGTAATTTCCGGTAAACTCACCTTTAAAATCTTTTTCCTGCTTTACAAATTCAAATATGTATTTTTTTCCTGTTTTATAATAGGGATGTTGAGGTTCTAATACCGGATAACCGTTTGAACCATATTTAATTACGGTACATTTAATCGTTTGTCCTGTTTCAAAATTATGCCGATTATAAAAATCATACTGCAGCAAATATTTTCGATTTTTTTTATCTGACAATATGTAATATTTAATTTCGTCTTTTAGTATTTTTACATCTTCAATCTTAAATTTATAATATCTTCCCGGCTTCAATTTACCTTCGGAACTTTGATTTATAATACTTAAATATAATTTTCCTTTTTTTATGCGTTCTATTTTATACTGAACTTTTTGTCCCGGTTTTATGTTATTTTCCGGAATATTTTCGGTAATGCAAGTTGCGGTATTTCCTGTTTTATCTGTCGAATTTATATGAAAAACAGTCTCTTTCAGTCGGTTTTCGGATTTCTTTATGCTGTCGATAATAAATTCATAAACTTCATTTTCTTTATAAAAAGGATGTTCGGGTTCAAGAAATATTTTACCGCTGCAATTGATGTGATCAATTTTGCAAATAATATTTTGTCCTGTTTTAAAACCGTAATTTTTATAATATTCTGCTTTCAGCAACTGTCTTTGTCCGGAATTGTCTTCAAGAACATAATATTCCTCATTTTCAGCAAGTTCAATAAGTTTTTTAATCTTAAATTGAATACTTTCTCCTTCTTTGTAATTTAAGGATTGTGCCATCTTTTCCTGTTAAAATTTAAACAAAATTACAAAATCAAATTGAAACTTTGATATTCGACAATTATTTTTCATTTTTCGGATATGTTTCTTAATGCATATCGTATTTTTTCATATTTTCGCAAAAAATAAAAAAATAATGCAAAATACAGGAAAAGTTATTTCGGTAAATATTTCGGAAAAAAAAGGTGTCGTAAAATTACCCGTTCGGCAAATCAAACTATATGAAAAAGGTGTTAAAAACGACGCACACGCAGGAAATTGGCACCGACAAGTAAGTTTATTGGCAAAAGAAAGCATAAAACGTTTCGAAAAAGTTTTGAAGAGGGAGATTACTTACGGAGAATTTGCCGAAAATATTACCACTGAAGGACTTGTTTTATATGATATGAAACCCGGCGATAAAATTAAAATCGGAAAAAACGTTCTTCTCGAAGTAACTCAAATAGGTAAAAAATGTCACGGTGACGGATGTGCAATTTTTACTGCCGTCGGGAAATGCGTTATGCCGAAAGAAGGAATCTTTTGTAAAGTGCTGAAAAACGGAAGTATAAGCTCAAACGATGAAATTTTTTATTTGCCGGCAAACAGTGCAGAACTTCAGTAATTGTTTTTAATAATTCTTTGCTTAACTTTGTCTTTCAATTTTATAATTTTCATTCAAGCAAATGACGAACAAAATAAAAATACTGTCGGTAAGTTTATCAAATGAAAGAAGCCGAAAATATCCGGCAGATGAAATAGAACTTTCCGAAAACGGAGTAATCGGTGATGTTCACAAGGGAAGCGGAAACAGACAAGTGAGTATAATCGATGTTTCGCATATTGAAACATTCAGAAAACTGACCAAAGCAAGAAAAACGGAAGCCGGTGAATTTGCCGAAAATATCAGAGTTTCGGGATTAGCCGGTACCCGCGTAATTCCTTTTGACAGGTTTAAAATCGGCGAAGCCGAATTGGAAGTTACTCAAATAGGGAAACCCTTTCACAGGGAATTTTCGGAAATAGGACACTACGTAATGCCGCGGACGGGAATTTTTTGCAGAGTTATTAAAACCGGAAAAATTAAAGTCGGTGATGAAATTCAATATATCCCTAAAACATATAAAGCACTGATTATCACTTTAAGTGACAGGGCAAGCAAAGGCGAATACGAAGACCGCAGCGGACCCGTTATAAAAGAAATATTCACCGATTTTTTCAATAAAAAAGAACTGCCCGGCAAAATAAAATCAGAAATAATTCCTGACAGCAGCGATTTGTTAAAAAACTTAATTTCCGAAGCCGTAAAAGAAAAATATGATGTAATAATAACAACCGGCGGTACAGGTATAAGCAAAAGAGACATTACCGTTGAAACCGTTCAGCCGATGCTGGATAAAGAAATTCCCGGAATTACGGAACATATTCGCTATAAATACGGTTCGATAAAACCAAATGCACTTTTGAGCAGAGGAGTTGCCGGCACAATTGACGACAGTTTGATTTATACCTTGCCCGGAAGCGTAAAAGCCGTAAAAGAATATATGACTGAAATTTTAAAAACTATGTATCATTTATTTTTTATGCTTCACGGAATTGATGTGCATTAAAAAGTTCACTACATATTAGGTTCAAAGCTCTCGGGTAAACCTAATTGTTTTTTCAGCATTTGATTATATTTAAAGGCATTTTCCGATGCTTTCTTTACATCGGTAAGATGCCCGGGGTTAAAAACAGGAGGATCTCCTTTCATTACCGCAGAGTAACC
>JAJRUH010000164.1 GCA_024277895.1 Bacteroidota bacterium
ATATAAATACTTCAAATTGAACAAAATACAAAAGAGATGTGCAGCTGAGCAGCAAAAATTTGATAGTTTTATCAAAAAAAGTGCAAGGATTTCAAGATGTTTCATTCAAAAACCTTGCACTTTATCACAAAAATACAAGTATAAAGTGTTGAATTACACCATATTTAGCGTTTTTTAGCAAGCCCTAAATAAAAAAACATATGACTTTTGTAAAAGTTCTGTTAATTCATAAGTTTCGATTTCATACTCGGAATTTAAAATTCGTCAGCATTTCCTTTACGGGAAAACCGCGAAAAAATAAAATGTATAAAAGAATTAATAAATCTCATTAAAAAAAACAATCAAGTATATTTCTTAATTGTGAAAGGATTTAATACAAATAAATATTCTCAAATTAACATATTTTAAGTAAGTTTGTTGACTTTTCTCTGAGAAATCCGGAGATTACGAACTTAATATAATATTCTTATTTAGTTTACACTATAAATCTGTTGTTATGAAACAAATAGTACTGTTTACTTTATTAATTTTAAGCAACTTAGTTGTTGTAAGTCAAATCCCGCCCGGCTATTATGACGGTGCAGCCGGTTATGGCGGCAAGGGTCTTAAAACGGCTTTGTATAATATTATTAAAGATCACAAAGAATATGAATATACAACAGATACAACAGATGTTTGGGATATTTTAAAAGAATCGGACAGAGATACCGTTAATCCGGACAATGTCATTTGTCTGTACTCCGGATTTACGAGAAATGCCGCAGCGGAATATAATAACGGAAACGGATGGACACGCGAACATGTTTGGGCAAAATCTCACGGTCAGTTTGATCCTAATATCACAGGTCCGGGTGCAGGAACGGATGCCCATAACCTGCGTCCGGCAGATAACAGTGTAAATACAGAAAAAAGCAACAGATGGTTTGCCGAATGTAACGAAGAATATATTGACCCTGACGGTGCAACCGGAAGTTATGAAAGCAGCACCGAATGGCTTTGGAAACCGCGTGATGAAGTAAAAGGTGATGTCGCACGCATGATGTTTTATATGGCAACTCGTTACGAAGGAGAAAACGGAGAACCCGATTTAAAACTTATTGATTATATCCCTGCTGACAATAATTCTCCTTTACCCTTACATGCAAAATTATCCGATTTATTAGCATGGAATTTACAAGACCCGGTTGATGATTTTGAACGGCACAGAAATGAAGTAGTATTTTCCTATCAACACAACAGAAATCCGTTTATTGACCACCCCGAATGGGCTGAATGTATTTGGAATAATGCTTGTACGGGGCTGTGGTTTACAAGCTATCCCGATACTTTAATAACCGACAGAGAAAATTATTCATATACTGTTTCAGCTTCCGGTTCTGAAGCCGCAGTTATTACAATTACTTGTGAAACAACACTTCCTCCCTGGTTGACATTTACTTCGCTTACACATGAAGCTTCAAGTGCAACAGCCTCAATTACAGGTTCACCTGCATTCAGTGATATAGGAACATATCCGGTTTCATTAAAATTAAGCGACGGAACGACAGATATTTTTCAAAATTTTAATATTGTTGTTATTGACGGAAATCCGATAACATTCACATCTTCTCCTGTTTCAAATGCAACTGTCGGTGAAGTATATACCTATAATATCACTGCAACCGGTGATGCCGGAGCAAACTTCACTCTCACGGGAACAATGCTTCCGTCTTGGCTGAATTTAATTAATAATACCGGGCAAACAGCAACTTTAACAGGAACCCCTGCTACCGAAAACATTGGTCTTAATAATGTGATATTAACTTTAACAGATGATACAAAAAAAACAGTTACACAAGAATTTAATATCAATGTTGTAAATCCGGCAGACGCAAACAGAATTATTATTTCACAATATTATGAAGGTGTAAGCAATGATAAATATATTGAAATAACAAATGTCGGAGATGTTTCGGTCGATTTAAGTCCCTACTATTTAGCCAGATGGGGAAATACAGATACTCCTTCGGGTATGTTTACAAACGGAGACGCATTATCCGGAACAATAAATGCCGGACAAACTTTAGTATATAAAAATGCGAATGCTCAAAATCCGGTCTATGCTGCAAATTCTGCATACGGAACAACAACCGCAACTTATTTTAACGGTAACGATCCTATTGCTTTACTAAAGAACGGAAATACTTGGGAAGACAGAGTTGACTGTATTTACAGTTCACTTGCTGTTAATCCGTACTGGGGTTTAGATACCGGATTTTACCGCAAAGCAACCGTAACTACAGGAAATAAAAATATAAGTATTTTGGACGGAACAGGAGAATGGGTTCCGATTTCAATTGCACAAGCAGATAATGCAACTGACGAAACATCTGAATATCTCGGATATCATATTTTTGAAACTGTCGAAATTAAAGATATAACGACTAAATTCAAATTTTATCCGAATCCGGCTCGTAATATTTTATATTTAGAAACAACAGGGGAAATAAAAAAAGTTGAAATTTATAATATTGCCGGTCAATTAATTAAACAAAAAGTTATTCTCGGAAATCATACCTCCGTAAAAATTTTCGAATTAAAAACGGGTCTGTATTTTCTGAAAATAACTGATAATAAAGGAAATTGTTCATTCATTAAGTTTATTAAGCAATAATAAATCTGTGAATACATTTGGCAATTGAGAAAATAGCCGGTTTTATTAAATTGTAAAAGAAAAATTCAGAAACAATATAATTACTATATGAATATAATGGAATTAATTCATAAAAAATATTGCTTATAAGTATTGTATAATTGCCTATTTAAATTAATTTTAACCGGTTTTAAAGAAAGTAAATGTATAAATATCTCTTCGGTCCCGTACCTTCAAGACGACTGGGAATGTCGCTCGGGGTGGATTTAGTTCCTCATAAAGTCTGTTCCCTTGATTGTGTGTATTGCGAATGCGGTGCTACAACAAAATTAACCCTCGACAGAAAAGAGTATATTCTTTACGAAAAAGTTACAAAAGAATTGGAAGATTTTTTTACTCGAAATCCTGAGCCCGATTATATAACTTTTTCCGGTTCCGGCGAACCGATTTTAAACTCTCGTATCGGTGATGTTTTAAAATTCATAAAGAAATTAAAACCCGAAATTCCGGTTGCAGTACTGACAAACGGAACTTTATTGTTCAATAAAAAGGTCAGAAACGAATTGATGCTTGCCGATGTGGTGTTGCCGTCTTTGGATGCTGCATTGCAAAGTTCTTTTGAAAAAATTAATCGTCCTGTTAAATCGATTGATGTCCGGGAGTATATAAAAGGTATAATCGATTTTTCAAATGAATTTAAAGGAGAAATTTGGCTCGAAGTGTTAATTATTCCCGGTTATAACGACAGCACCGAGGATTTGAGAGCACTTAAAGAAGCTATACAAAAAATTAATCCCGCAAAAATTCAGTTAAATACATTAGACAGACCCGGAACGGAAGACGGTTTGTTTCCTGCCGACAGAAAACGGCTTCATTCAATTATAGATTTTTGGCAATTTGAAAATGCAGAAATTATAGCTTCGCCGCCCGAAAGAAAAGAAGTTAAATCCTATCGTGAGGATACGGAAACAGCAATTTTGGAAACCATAGCCAGAAGACCCTGTACGCTTGACGATTTGCACAAAATACTCGGCATTCACGTAAATGAAATTAATAAATATCTCGGTGTGCTCGAAGAAAATAAAAAAATACTTGCCGTTCGTTTGGAAAGAGGTGTGTTTTATAAAATTACGTAAAATAAATATCGGACATTTAATTTTTTTCTTACATTTGAATAAATAAATGAAAAAGATTATGAAGGAAAGTCCTGATAAAAAAACCGTAATAACTTTAAGACGTGCAATCGGAATTCTCGGAATTGCTTTGCCGCTTATCGTTGCCGTAGGTGCGGTAACATTAGGAAATTGCGACAGCATTCAACGTTCCGTAAGTTTGTATTATAACACGGTTATGCGGAATGCTTTTGTGGGCATCCTGTCTGCTACGGCACTCTTTATGTTTGCATATCGCGGTTACGATTATCGCGACCGTATTGCCGGCATTGCAGCTTTTGTATTTGCTTTGGGCATTGCTTTTTTTCCGCCTACAAAAGAAATTATTATTAATTGTAATTATGAAATTTCTCAACTTCAGCGTGCCGATTGGGTAAGAACCGTACATCTTATTTCTGCGGCATTGTATTTTTTAACTCTTGCTTTTATTTCGCTTTTTTTATTCACCCGGACTGATAAAAATGTTGTTTTCACACCCGAAAAGAAAAAAAGAAATATACTTTATCGAATTTGCGGATATATTATTTTGAGCAGTTTGTTTCTTATCGTAATTTATATGTATCTTATTTATCCGAAAAACCCGCAATTTGACCGGTACCACCCTGTTTTTTGGCTCGAAAGTCTTGCATTGCTTGCTTTCGGAATTTCTTGGCTTGTTAAAGGTGAAGTTGCTTTAAAAGATAAATAGGGCTTGCAGGAAAACGCCAAATATATTGTAATTCAATACTTTATGCTTGTATTTTTGTGATAAAGTGCAAGGTTCTTGAATGAAATATCTTGAAACCCTTGCACTTATTTTGATAAAACTACCGAATTTTTGCTGCTCAGCTGTCCATTTCTTTTGTATTTTGTTCAATTTGAGGTATTTATATACATCTGCATCTCACAAAATCCAAAATAGACGCACATCTGAGCTTTCCGGCAAGCCCTAAATAAAAATACATTATTTCATCTGGTTTATTTCTTTACGAGATAAAAAAACTTTATTTTCGGCAGTTTAATTAAAGTCGTATAAATGTCTCAAATTGTTGCTCTTCTCAGGGAACATAAATCAATAGGTTTTGTTATTTCGCTGCATTTTGCAAAGCGAAAAAATGAGCATTTTATTGAACTTACCGAAAAAATAAACCTCGAAATTGCCGAAAAACAAAAAGAAATTTTTACCGAACAACTTTTAAGCATCATAAAATCAATTGATGCATATTCTGATACTAATCTGACAAAAATTTTCGGGAAAAGGCAAAAATCAAACGATTTTTTTAAAACTTTGAGCAAAGACGATATTGAAAAACGTATTCGTCCGTTTGTTGAAAAACAACTTGTTACGGTAATTGATAAAATGGGCAAAACCGATGTTTCGCTTTACCTGAAAAAAGATAAATTCAATACTTTATATCCGGAGGATATAGTTAAAATTGAAACCGAACCGGCAAAAACCATTTTTAATATAGAAAAAACCGAAAACGGAACAAAATATCATCTTTCCGTAAGTCATAAAGATAAAAATCTTAAATTATTCGAGAAGTCGGGAATTATTCTGACAAATCAACCCTGTATCTTAATTTTGGAAAATCATTTGTATTTTTTTGAAGATATTGACGGAAAAAAACTTCTGCCTTTTTTCACTAAAGAGCAGATTTTTGTTCCCGTAAATTCCGAAAAAAAGTGGTTTGAAATTTTTGCTTTGAAAGCAATGAAAAAATACCGCGTAAATCCTTCGGGTTTTACGATTTCAGAAAAAAACGAAGATTTTACGGCTCGTGTTTCTCTTGAAAAAGATTGGAAAGGCGAGTATGCTTTTTTGTTATTTTTTAAGTATGAAAGCGGTGAATATCAATACGGTATTCCTTACGAAGCTAAGCTTATTTTTGATGAAAATACATTTTCTTTCACTAAAATTTTAAGAAATGAAAAAGCCGAGAACGAAATTGCCGAAAAAATAAAATCAACAGGACTGAAAGAAGAAAAAAAAGGTATTTTTAAAATCAATTATTCAGGTAAAAACACTGAAAAACAGCGATATCTGACAATAGAAAAATTGAAAGACATAAAATTATTTTTAAGAGATAACAATATAAATTTTGAACAAAACTTCTTTCGTAAAGAATATTTTACCGAAAAAATCAGCTTAAATTTAAATGCGGAAAATAAAAAAGATTGGTTTGATATATACGGAACGGTAACTTTCGGGAAATTTGAAATACCGTTTATTCAGTTGAAAAATAATATTTTAAATAAAAATCCGGAGTTTGTTTTGCCTGACGGCAGCATTGCGGTTATTCCGGAGGAATGGTTTGCCGAATATAATGATTTGTTTCTTCTCGGCGAAGAAAAAAAAGAGGGTTTAAAAATAGGAAAAACGCATTTTGAGATTTTGAAAGATGTTGATATACAGGGGATTGACAAATCATACAAAAAGAATTTCAAAAAACTTCTTAACTTTAAAAAATATTCCGTAAATATTCCCGATAACATAAAAGCCGAATTAAGACCATACCAAAAAGAAGGTTTTAAGAGGATGAAATTTTTACGTAATGCCGGTTTCGGAGCTTGCCTCGCCGACGATATGGGCTTGGGAAAAACTTTGCAAACAATTACCCTTTTGCAGGATACGATTAACGAAAGGAAAAAAGACAAGAAAAATTATTCGTCAAAAACCGAAAATCAAACTCAATTAAGTTTATTTGTTTCCGCAGATGAGGAAAAATATATACGAAAAGCAAGTTTGGCAGTGATGCCGGTTTCATTAATTCATAATTGGCATAATGAAATAAGAAAATTTGCTCCGGATTTAAAAATTCTGGAATATATAGGGAATAAACGCCGGTCGTATGTGAAAAAATTTGATAATTACGACATTGTTTTGTCGAGCTACGCAACCGTAAGAAACGATATTGATTTGATTAAAGAATACGAATTTTTGTATGTTATTTTAGATGAAAGTCAGTTTGTAAAAAACTCGGAATCGAAAACTTATAAGGCGATTTCTGAACTTTGCTCGGAATATAAAGCCGTTTTAACGGGAACGCCGATAGAAAATTCACTGTCAGACCTTTGGTCGCAAATGAATTTTATAAATGACGGAATGCTCGGCAGCAAATCTTTTTTCAAGGAAACTTTTATAAATACGATTGAAAAACAGCACGATGAAGTTTCCGAACAAAAATTAAAATCGCTGATAAGTCCTTTTATCATCAGAAGAACAAAAAATGAAGTTGCGAAAGACCTTCCGGAACTTACCGAACAAATTATTTATTGTGTTTCTTCCGATGAGCAAAAATCTTTTTACGAAGAAGAAAAATCGAAAATCAGAAACAAATTGTTGGAACTTTCGGAAAAGGAACAGAAAAAAAATATTTCTGCGGAAGTTTTGTCGGCTTTAATGAAATTGAGGCAAATTTCAAATCATCCGGTTTTGGCGGACGAAAATTATGACGGTGAATCCGGAAAATTTAACGAAGTAATAAGAAATATTGAAAATTTAATATCCGAAAATCATAAAGTGCTTGTTTTTTCTTCTTTTGTAAAGCATTTAGAGCTTTTTGCTTCTTATTTTGATAAAAACGGAATAAAATATTCTCTGCTTACCGGACAAACCAAAAACAGAGAAAAAGTTGTATCGGAATTTCAGACCGAGAAGGAGATTAAAGTATTTTTAATTTCGATAAAAGCCGGCGGCACGGGCTTAAATCTTACCGAAGCCGATTATGTTTTTATTCTTGACCCGTGGTGGAACCCTGCGGTTGAGAGACAAGCCGTAAACAGAGCACATCGTATAGGTCAAAGTCGTAATGTTATGGTTTACAAATACATATCCGAAAATACCGTTGAGGAAAAGATTTTAAATCTTCAAAATCAGAAATCTGAACTTGCGGAACTTATCGTAAATACCGAAAATCCGCTCGGAAAACTTTCGGAAGAAATGTTGTATCAACTATTTGAATAACAAAACTTTCCAAGTCTTCAAGACTTGGAAAGTATCTCGAATTTATTCGCTCATAAGTTGTTTTCTTGCCTTTTCCAAAAGTTCGGGATTTTCGGCGGGAGGATATTTCAAATCCAGAGATTTCATTTTTTCGTAAATAATTTTACCTATTGCAATGCGGGAAAACCATTTGTTATCTGCCGGAATAATATGCCAAGGTGCATAATCTGTAGAAGTTTCGTTTATCATATCTTCAAATGCTTTTCGGTATTCATCCCAATATTTACGTTCTTTTAAATCGCCGGTGCTGAATTTCCAATTTTTTTCCGGAGTGTCAAGTCTTGCCAAAAAACGCTTTTTTTGTTCGTCTTTCGATAAGTTCAGGTAAAATTTTAAAATACGTGTACCGTTTTCGTAAATATGTTTCTCAAAATTATTAATTTGCTCGTATCTGTTTTTCCAGAAATTATCATCAACTTTATTGACGGAATTAACTTTGGGAATTTTTTCTCCGAGAATATATTCGGGATGCACTTTAGTTACGATAACATTTTCGTAGTGCGAGCGGTTAAAAATTTCAATCATTCCTCTTTCCGGAAGAGCCAAATAATGTCTCCAAATATAGTCGTGTTGCAATTCAATTTTTGAAGGTGCTTTAAAACTGTGAACTCGGCAACCTTGCGGGTTCAATCCGCCGAGGACGTGCCTTATGGCTCCGTCTTTTCCTGCGGCATCGGATGCCTGTAAAATTATCAGCAAAGAATATCTGTCGTCGGCATAAAAGACTTCCTGCATTTTTTTTAACTCTTTTGTATTTTTTTTCAATTGTTTTTTTGCAGTATCTTTTGTGTAAGTTCCGACATATTTTGTGTCGTAATCTTCAATGTTGATTTTTTTTCCGGGTTTTACCAAAATTTTGTTAATGTCAAATTCCATTGTAATGTATTTTATGTTAATTATTAATATTTATTCAATATTTTATACCGAAAATTAAAATGTCATCAATTTGTTTTGAATTGTTTTTCCATTCGGAATATTTTTTTTCGAGTATTTCTTTTTGTTCGGGTAAAGTTTTTTGGTTTATTTTAATTAATAATTCACGAAATCTTTTAATCGTAAGTTTTTGTGATTTGTGATTTGTTCCTCCGAACTGGTCGGCATATCCGTCGGTAAATAAGTATATTAAATCATTTTTTTGCAGTTTTATTTTCTGCATTTTAAATTTAATTTCTTTGTAATATACGCCTACGGGATTAGGTACCGCTTCTAATTCTGTTATTTCATTATTTCTGATAAGATAAGCAGGATTATTTGCTCCTGCAAAATAAAGTTCGTCAGTATCTGTATTAATACTGCATAACGAAATATCAATACCGTCGGATTGTTCATTAAATTTTCCCGTTTGACGGAATGATTTTTTAAGAATATAACGCATCTCTTCCAAAATTAAGTCGGGTCGCGTAAGGTCTGAAATAAGCGTAAGTTCATTTAAAAATGAAATTCCCAACATACTTACGAATGCTCCGGGTATTCCGTGTCCGGTACAATCGGCGGCGGCAAAAAGTATGAAATTATCTTTTTTTATTGCCCAATAAAAATCTCCGCTGACAATTTGAAGCGGTTTAAATAAAATAAAGTGGCTTTTGAACAGATTATTTAAAACTTTTTCGGAAGGTAATGCGGCATTTTGAATTTTTTCTGCATACCTGATACTGTCGGTAATTCTTTGGTTTTGTTTTTTTATTAGTTTGTTAATTTTTTGTTTTTGTTTTAATGTAAAAAGAATTATTAAAAGAATTATTAAAAGTGAAATCAGAACAGCGGTAAAAATGTAATTTTGAGTTTTTTTAATTTTTATTTCCGCATCTCTTTTTGCAAGCTCAAGTTTTTGTCTGTTAATTTCTTCCTGCTTTTTATTTGCTTGGTATTTTGCTTCGCTTTCTTGTATTTGTCTGTTTTTTTCTTTATTGAAAATACTGTCTTCGAGAGATTTGTATTTTTTATAATATTTCAATGAATTTTTATAATCATTTTTATTTTCATATATTTTCGATAATCTTAAATAAGAATTTTTAATCATAGATATTGATTGAATTTCTTTAGAAATTGATAATGCATTTGTTGCATAAGATAATGCTTTATCGTATCTTCCTGTTTTTGTGTATAAATCTGCTAACCCTAATGTTATATATATTTTTCCGAACTTACTGTTGTTTTTTTCGGTAATAATCATAGCTTTTGCTAAATATAACTCGGCTTTGTCATATTTTTTTTGCTTTATGTAACAATCAGCCATATTATCATAAATTTGGGCTTTAAATATTTCATTTTTTTCTGCTTCTGCATACTTTAATGCTTTACTAAAATATGTTAAAGCCGAATCAATCCGGTTTAATTTAGTTTCCGATATGCCGATATTGCTGTTTGTTTTTGCTATTGCGAATTTATTATTATATTTTTCTGAAATCTTAAGAGATTTTCTGTAATAATCTAAAGATTTAACGTAATTGTTTAAATAATAATGAATTAACCCTAAGTGGAAGAACTGTGCGGCAGATTCTTTTTCAGAAATTATTCTTTGCTTAATTAGGGTGTCGGTAATTCTTTGTGCTTCAATATAGTTATTAAGAGCAACCGAATAATACCCTTTATCCGTGTATATGTTTGCAATTCCCGTATAAATGTCTGTTTTTAATTTTTGTGTTTCCCCGATAATGCTTTTATTGTCGGAATATTTAATCAAATGGTTGCAAATTTGTAATCCTTTATTATAATTTTCCTCTGCATTTATAAAATCCATATCGGCATAGTAAATATTTCCTTTTGAGTAATAACAATCTGCCAGCAAAAAGCTGCCGGTTTCTTTTATTTGAATTTGTTTGGATTTCGATAACTCGACAGAAATATTTTCAGCTTTTTTTATGTAGTACAATGCCGTATCTTTTTTGTTTAAATTATGAAATAATCGGCTTGTTTTTATGTAATTTTGAATTAATGCACTGTCGGATTTTTCATTTTCGGAAGCTTTTATCAAAGAATCAATAACCGTAATTTGCGAAAAGGAAATTGTTGAAAATAAGAAAAGATTATATATAAGAATGAAAATTTTCATCATTTTTCCGAAACATTAATTCTTTGCAATTTAGTAAAAAAATATGAAAAATAAG
The DNA here is from genome assembly GCA_024277895.1 of Bacteroidota bacterium. Lineage (GTDB taxonomy): Bacteria > Bacteroidota > Bacteroidia > Bacteroidales > JAADGE01 > JAADGE01. Next base: position 10,897 of record JAJRUH010000164.1, read on the forward strand.
TGATATTTAGAATATATTTATCCTTTCCAAACAATCAGCAATTTGCTATTGTTCTTATTTTTAAACATATAGCTAAGTGTGTACTCTTCCTTATTATCTCTGATTATTTCAGTTTTCAAAATACCCTTATTTTTTATTTTAAAAGGTTCAATATTAAAGTGTTTTTTAAAATCGTATCCTCCTCCGCCCTTAATTTTAAATAAAGTTTCTTTTCCGCACCAGTAAATATAAATTTCTTCTGTGGTTTTTAAAGTTTTTAATTCTTCTTCAGTTATGAATTTTGAAGCTGTTTTCAGAATTCTGTCAGAAATTATTTCAATATCAATTCCCGGATTTTCATTTTTGCTTAAAATTATTCCCGCATAATTTCCCGTATGAGTTATTGAAATATATTTCCCCCTTTTAAGGTATGGTTTTCCTGAAGTATTGTATTTTATTTCCGTGTATTTTCCCGTAATTTCTTTCAGCAAAATTCGTGTGGCGAGCCATTCTTTTTTTCGTTTTTCGTTTTTTATTTTATGAAAATTTTCTGCTTCGTACCTGCTTAAATCGTTTTTTATTTCAGAAAACAAGAACTCGGAATTTTGTTTAAATTCTGCAACCTTTAAAATATAGTCATTACTTATTTTTTCAAAAATGATATTTAAGTCGGGCATATTTTCCTTATCTTTGTTCACCGTAAAAGAACAAAAGTAACAAAAAATGAAGATATTTACTTCAGATATAACTCGACAAGCAGATAAT
>JAJRUH010000165.1 GCA_024277895.1 Bacteroidota bacterium
GGAAACAGCAGAAATGAATATTACTATTTTAAATCGAGATAACAAATCAAAGTATTTATTAGCTTTATCAGTTTTTGCTTTTACGGCATTAAACTTATCGATGGTTCATCTGAAAGTTGCAAAAAAGATGATATTAGCCGAACGTTTTTTCGGAGAAACCGGAGCTTGGATTGAAATTTTTATTATTTCGTTATACGGTGCGATTGTTGTATATTTTATGCATAATCCGGCTAATGTAGCCAAATGGCGTAAATATACCTGGGGTCTGTTTTCCGTTGTTTTTTTTTCACAGTTGATTCTCGGTATATCCGGGTATGAAACTTTTTTAATGACCGGAAAATTACATTTGCCTGTTCCTGCTATGATTATCGGCGGACCTATATACAGATATGAAATCGGATTTATGACTATTCTTTTCATAAGTACAGTTATTTTATCGGGTCCTGCATGGTGCAGTCATTTATGTTATTTCGGAGCATTAGATAATCTTTTTGCTAAAGGCAAACCCGAAAAAGGAAAAATTAAGCATAAAACTGCTTTAAAAGTTACAACTATGGTTTTGGTAGTTTTTGGTGCATTAATTATGCGACTTGCGGGTACTTCATATACTGCGGCGGCAATAACAGGCGGAAGTTTCGGAATAGCCGGAATATTAGTAATAATTTTTGTGAGCAGAAGAAAAGATAAAATGGTGCATTGTACTTCATATTGTCCTGTCGGAACTTTAATAAACTATGTGCGTTTTATTAATCCTTTCAGAATGTATATTGATGAAAGCAGTTGCACTTCTTGTAATGTTTGTACGAGTTATTGCAAATATGATGCTTTAAATCCGGAGGATATAAAAAATAAGAAGCCGGGTATTACTTGTACGCTTTGCGGCGATTGTATTACTTCATGCCATGCGAGTTCTATAAAATACAAATTATTCAGATTGAATCCTGAGACTTCACGAAATATATGGCTTTTTGTTACTGTTTCTCTTCATGCTGTTTTTATGGCTTTGGCAAGAATATAGCAACGATTAAATAGGATACCAGATTATTTTAAACTTCATAATTGAATTAGGATTTTACTGAATATTACTGTTTAAAATAAAAATTATCTCTCCCAATATTGAGGTTTAAAGTCTGCATTTCTTTGCATCCAATAATCTTCATTTACAATATTCCCTTCAAATGTTTTCAATCGGCGATCGTATATCCAAATTACTGCATTAAAAACCATATCTGTTACAGCTACCGTAAAAGTTTTTTCGGTGCTGCTTTCTTCAGATATTTCTTCTTCCGTAATCACTTCAAAATTGTTGAGTTTAAGCAATTCAGTTAAGAATCTCATTCTTTCTTCAGTAACCCCTTTTTCAACAAAACTAACTAAGGTATCACCTATTTTTCCGAATTCGTGTTTAGTCGGCATACTCATAATCTAAATATTTAAAATGTGTGTTACAGAATCAATATAATCGTAAAACGGACTGTAAAGACCTAAAAAGAATAATGCAATGACAACAATAATTAATCCTATTTTTGTAAAAATATCACTTTTAAAATACGGTATAGGGTTTTCACTTCTGCGAAGAAATGCAGCACGAACAACCAACAAATAATAATATAAAGAAATAGTTACGTTTACAACGGCAATAAAAACTAATAAATAATATCCTTTGCCGGCTGCAGCCGTATATAAAAAGAATTTTCCGAAAAAACCGGCAATAGGAGGAATTCCTGCTAAAGAGAAAAGAGAAATCATTAAAATAAGACTAATTTTCGGATTTGTTCTGTACAATCCGTTGTAATCCGAAATATTTTCTTTTCCGCTTGCCAAAGAAACGGCTTGAACAACACCGAATGCTCCGATATTTGAAAAAATATAAATAGCAAGAAAATAAATCACGGAAGAAGCAGCCAAGTGATCAGCAGCCAACATTCCCATCATAATAAAGCCGGCTTGAGCAACTGAAGAAAACGCTAAAAAACGTTTTAAATTTTGTTGCCGAAGTGCAAAGAAATTTCCGATAAACATAGTTAAAATTGAAATTCCGTATAACATCGGAATCCAAATATCTTTTAATTCATTAAGCGTTACAAACAAAGTAATCATCAAAATAAAAACTGCCGAAGATTTTGATATAACAGAAAGATAATTAGAAACCGGTGTCGGTGCACCTTCATACACATCTGCCGTCCAAAAATGAAACGGAACTAATGATATTTTAAAAGCCAAGCCCGCAAAAAACATAACCAAACCGGCAATTGAAAGATACGAATGCCCGATATTACCGGTTAATGCATCAAAATACAAACTTCCGCCGGTTGCATACAACAAAGACATTCCGAATAAAAATATCCCCGATGATAAAGCTGCGGAAAGAATTAATTTAATCCCTGCTTCCGAAGATTTTCGGTTAAAAATATCATAAGCTGCCAGAGCCGTAACAGGTAAAGTTGAAAGTTCTAGCGACAAATACAACATTAAAAAGTTACGAGATGAAATCAAATAAAACATTCCCAACAGAGACGAGAAAATTAAAATATAAAATTCTCCTATTTTTCGATTTCTCAAACTGTTTTTATTTAACCAAGAAACGGCTAAAAGAATTATTAACAAAACTCCGACATTCAAAATGTTTTTGAATCCCCAAACTAAAGAATTCGTAACAAACATACCGCCGAAAAGTGCACCTTCCTTCAGCGGAATAAAACCGATTAAGGTATGAACGGCAAATAGTCCGACAGCAATATAATTTACGGCTTTCTTATTTTTATCGGCAACAAATATATCAGCGATAATCAGAATTAGTATGACAAGAATCAATACCAATTCATTTCTCATTAACAACATATTACTCAGATTCATATCTAAAAAATATTTATTTTAAGTTTAATGTAAATTTTGAATAAACGGGATAACACTATCAGAAATAATACCGCCCCACCAAAACGGGAAAATTCCTATCAACACAATGAATAAAACAAGAATAAACGTTCCGGTTTTTTCATACCAAGCGATTTTGGGGAGATTTTTGAACTCGGGTGTAGTCGGTCCCATCAGTATCATTCCGACAACACGTAAAATATATACTGCCGTAACAACAATTGACGAAACAGCAAGAATCGTAATTACCCGATGAAATGTATCTGCATGCTGAAAAGCACCTACAAAAATATTCATTTCTGCAACAAATCCGGAAAAACCGGGCAATCCCAAATTTGCCAATCCGGCAATAACATATAAAGCTCCCGCAATAGGGATAACATTAAGTAATCCCCTCATTTTAGTAATAATGCGCGTATGAGTTCTGCCGTATATCACACCGATCAGAGCAAAGGAAAGTGCCGTAATAAATCCGTGCGATAACGATTGTAACATAGCCCCTTTCCAAGCAATATCATTCATCATCAACAATGCAAATAAAACTAATCCCAGATGACTTACAGAAGAATAGGCATTGATATATTTCAAATCTTTTTGTTTTATTGCCGCCAATGCTCCGTATAAGATACCGATTATTACCAAAACCAAGAAAAAATTCGCCCAATATTTTGCACCTTCGGGCATAACAAACATTGCCACTCTGAAAATACCGTAACCTCCGAGTTTCATTAATACCCCTGCATGAAGCATTGATACTGCAGTCGGTGCCGAAGCATGACCGTCGGGCGACCAAGTATGAAACGGAAATAAAGCTCCTATAACGGCAAAACCGACAAAAAGAAACGGAAAAAATAACTTTTGTGCCGATACCGGAATATGAACTTTCGAAATTTCAAAAATATTGAAAGAAAGTGCTCCTCCGTCGGCACCGGAATTAAAATAAACACCTAAAATACCGACCAGAAGTAAAGCCGATGCACCCATCAACATCAGTGTTAATTTCATTGCCGCATACTCTCTCGGCCCTGTCCCCCAAATTCCTATAAGCAAAAACATAGGAATTACGGCTATTTCATAAAATACAAACAATGTAAACAAATCAACCGAGATAAAAAAACCGAATACACCTGATGCAAGTACGATTAAAGAAATAAAAAATTCTTTCGGTAAATCATCAACTTTCCAAGAAATAAAAATTCCGGTAAGAACAATAACTGATGTTAACAAAATCATCAATACCGAAATACCGTCAACACCGATTGCATAATGAATATTCATCGGAGCAAACCACATAATGTCTTTTGTAAATACCATTACGGCATTATTGCCGGCTGCACGTTCTTGCAAATATTGATAAATCAAATTAAACGACATTAACGTTTGAATGCTGAATCCGATTAACGCAACAACTCTGTGCTGCTTAATCCCTTTTGAAATCATCAAAGCAAAAACGGTAAGAACGGGAACAACTACAAATAATGTTAAAATATCCATCTTTAATTCTTTATCTTTTTAGTAATTAACTGATAACCAAATAATCATAATAATAAACAAAACTCCGGAAATAAAAAACATGGCATAATCCTGTACCTTTCCCGATTGCAATCTTTTAATTTTAGTACTTATCCAAACCGTTCCGTTACCGATACCGTTCATCGTTCCGTCAACTACTTGTTTGTCGAACCAAGCAAACGGTGCTGAGATGTATTTAAAAATAATTGTTTTGGTTATAAAGAAATAAATTTCATCAATATAAAATTTGTTATAAGTCCATTTGTAAACATTTCCGAAAGCATATCTGAAACGTTGCGATAAATCTTTTTCCTTTTTATAAAAAATCCAAGCAGTAATGATACCCAACAAGCCTATTCCTATTGAAGCACCGGCAAGATTCCAATCAATATGAGATTGAAACGGAGTATTGTCCGGAGAAACAAAATCGCTGAACGGAATAAAACCCGAGCCGACAGTCATAAGAGCTAAAATAATCAAAGCAATTGTCATCGTAGCAGGAGCTTCGTGCGGTTTATGTTTATATTTCGGATTACTCCACCAAAAAATTCTGAAATAAAGTCGGAACATATAAAAAGCTGTCATTCCTGCAACAATATAGCCGATAATAAAAATAGGAAAATTATGTTCAAAAGCTGCAGCAAGAATATCGTCTTTACTGAAAAAACCTGCAAAAGGCGGTATTCCGGAAATGGCTAATGCTGCAATTAAAAAGGTAATATTCGTAATCGGCAAATATTTTCTCAATCCGCCCATGTCTTTCATATAATTGCTGTGAACAGCATGAATGATAGCACCTGCACCGAGGAACAGAAGTGCTTTAAACATCGCATGCGTAAATAAATGAAACATTCCCGCCATAAAACCTAAGCCTTCTTGTCCGCCGTATCCGGAAACACCGAGAGCCAACATCATATAGCCGATTTGAGACATAGTAGAAAATGCCAAAACACGTTTTATATCGTATTGGGTTATTGCAATAATTGCCGCAAACAAGGTTGTGAAAGCACCTACCCAGGCAACAATATGCAGAGCAAATCCGTCATCGAAGAAATAGAACATAGGAAATAATCTGGCAACCAAAAATACACCGGCTACAACCATTGTTGCCGCATGAATTAATGCAGATACAGGTGTAGGACCTTCCATAGCATCGGGAAGCCAAATATGAAGAGGAAACATTGCTGATTTTCCTGCACCTCCTATAAAAATTAATATCAATGCAACAGTTACAACCGATAAACCCATAAATATTCCGGCTTGCATTTTAAGGTTGTTAATAAAATCTAAATTTGTAAGTACTTTGAAATCAAATGTTTTTGCAACGTAGCTTATTATCAGAATTCCGATAAGGAAACCGAAATCGGCAAAACGCGTTACGATAAAAGCTTTTTTAGCAGCTAAAATTGCCGAAGGTTTCTCAAAATAGTAACCAATCAGCAAATATGACGAAACGCCTACCAATTCCCAAAAGATATATGTTTGAAACAAATTGGTTGCCAAAACAAGCCCCAACATAGAAAATGTAAACAAAGAAAGGTAGGCATAAAATCTGGTAAAGCCGGGTTCTTTGTGCATATATCCGATACTGTAAAGATGCACCATTAAAGAAATTAAAGGAACAACAATAAGCATTACGGCAGAAATAGGGTCTAACAAAATACCCATATCAATATGCAAAGTTTCGGTAAAATTTATCCAAACAGTGTTGTAGGCATAAATTTTTTGATATACACCGTCAACTTTTCCGTAATTAAAGAAATACTGAAAAGCCGTATAAAACGATATCATCGCTGTTAATAATAGTCCTGCCGTTCCGAGATATCCGGAAATCGGCTCTTTTATTCGTTTATAGTTCAATCCCAAAAAAAGGAACATAAACAAAGGAATCAGCGGTATTAAAACTGTGTAAGTAAAATCCATTTTCTTAAAATTTCATTGTTTCCGTATCATCTGTTTTCAAGCTCATAATTAATCTGTATAAATTAATTATTATTGCTAAAGCCAAAGCCGTTTCGGCAGCTGCAACCGCAATTATAAATATTGAAAAAATTGCTCCGCCTAATTGTTCGGGAAATAAATATTTGTTAATAATCACAAAATTTAATGCTGCAGAATTAAGAATTAACTCTATTGACATTAACATTGCAATAAGGTTTTTTCTGGTAACGAAACCGTAAACACCGATAAAAAATATAATTGTGCTGACGGTTAAAATTTCATATATACTGACACCTGAAATCATAACTTCATTTATTTTAGTTCGTTATTTTCTTGAGGTTTATTTGTTTTTGCTATCACAATTGCCCCGACCATTGCGGCAAGCAATAAAATACTGATTACTTCAAAAGGCAGTATAAATCCTCTGTCTCCGTAATTTAACAATGCTTTTCCTACTTCATTAATGCTTGTATCTTTAGTTTGACTTTCGGCAATTTTTACAAAATTATAAGACCAAATTGCAAATAATGTTAAAACGATTCCGAAAATACTTAAAGAACCGGCAAGTAACTTACGCCACCAAACAACCGAGGGTAAAGGGGTATTTATTTTCTCTACAAGCATAACCGAATTAACATAAAGAACAATAATTCCGCCGGCATAAACCGTTAATTGCACAGCTCCGAGAAAATAAAATTCAATCATAAAATAAATACCTGCTATTCCGATAAGAACAAAAAGCAAATAAATTATTGACCTCATAATATTGCGATTAGTTACAGCCATTACGGCAAAAACAATCATCAATACGGATATAATGTAAAAGATTATTCTTTCCATTTTATTTTTTTTCTTTTGTTTTAATCATAATTTTTGAACCTGGTTTATTCAGCACTTTGGTTAATTTTCCTCTGTCATACTGAACGTGATGAAAATTTTGTCCCCATTGTATTGCATCCTGCGGACATGCTTCAATACACAAACCGCACATAGTACACATTTCTAAATGGTAAATGTGTTTTACGATATATCTTACATTTTTTCCGGTTTCCGGATTAAGTTCTTTATCACTGATTATCTCAATAGAACCGTTGGGGCATGCTTTTTCGCATAAAGTACAAGCATCACATCTGTGTTCGTTGTTTTCGTTATGATACATAGTAACTTCACCTCGATATCTGTCAAACATATTCAGTGTTTCGAGATTATCAGGATATTGTTCGGTAATTACGTCTTTTCTTGTTAAAAAGTTAACAAAGAAATATTTACCCGTAATTCGCATTCCGATAAGAAGCGATTTTGTTCCGTTTATTATATCTGAAAAATAGCTCATAAAATCTTAATTAAAAGGTTAAACCTAACCAAACCATCAATGCCATTAAAACAATATTTACCATATTTATCGGTAATAAATATTTCCATTCCAGGGTTAACAATTGATCAATTCTGAAACGCGGGAATGTCCATCTGAACCACATAAAAATAAAAATTACGGCAATTACTTTAACGGTAAACCAAAATAAACCGGCAAAAGGTATTGCATCGGTAATTCCGAAAGGAGAAAGCCATCCGCCGAAAAATAACACAACGGCTATTGACGCAATGATGAACATATTGACAAATTCCGCCAAAAAATAATATGCAAAACGCATTCCCGAATATTCGGTATGGAAACCTGCTCCGAGTTCCGATTCTGCTTCTACCAAATCAAAAGGTACACGATTTGATTCGGCAGTTCCGGCAATCATAAAAATCATAAAAGCAATAATTGCGGGAATATGTCCCGTAAAGATAAACCAACCGCTTTTTTGCAGTTCAACAATTTCGGAAATTTGTAAAGTGCCGGCTAAAACAACCATTGTAACAACAGCCATTCCTACCGATAATTCGTAACTTATCATTTGAATTCCGGTACGCATTCCGCCGATTAACGAATATTTATTATTACTTGACCATCCGGCAAGAAAAATTCCGAGAACACCTATTGATGAAACCGATATTAAGAAAAAAACACCTATATTAATATCAAAAGCCTGAATTTCCTGTGAAAAAGGTATTAAAGCCATTGCCATTAATGCGGTTGTAATAACAAAATAAGGGGCAATTTTATAAAGTTGTTTGTCGGCTTTTACGGTTCCTGTTAATTCTTTTGAAACCAATTTTAAAGCATCTGCAATGGTTTGAAATAAGCCTGAAGGTCCGACCCTGTTGGGTCCCAATCTAAGCTGAAAAAAACCGGCAACTCTTCTTTCTAACCATACTAAAAACAATCCTAAAACAGCAAAAATGCCTAAGTATGCAACCCCTATTAACACTAATTCGGTAATATGAACAGCTTTTGCCGACATTAATCCGAGCAGTAAATTATGAATATCCGTAAAAATATTTAAAATCATAGCTTTATTTTTTTATCTGTCAATATCCGGTACAACAATATCAATTGTAGAAAGTATTGCTACTAAATCTGCAATTTTTAAACCTTTCGCCATTTTATTAAGTGCCGTTAAATTTGCAAATCCCGGTGAACGAAATTTCAGTCTGTAAGGAAATTTTTGTCCGTCGCTTTTCACATAAACACCGAAATCACCTCTGGCAGACTCTACCCTTTGCAGAAAATCTCCTTCCGGAAGTTTTATTACTGCTTTTGTTTTCACTCTGTGTTCACCTTCGGGAATTTTATCGACTAATTGTTCAAGAATTGAAAGAGATTCCCACATTTCTCTGATTCTCACACGATAACGTGCATACGAATCTCCTTCCGGAAATAATATTTCTTCAAACTCTACTCGGTCGTAAGCACTGTAAGGATGAATTTTACGAACATCACACGAAACACCGGAACCGCGGGCAGTCGGACCGTTTAATCCGTATGCAACAGCATCTTCTTTTGAAATATATCCGATACCTTCCAAACGTTTTTGAAAAATTATATTATTTGAAAGTAATTTATCGTATTCAGGAAGTTTTTTACGGAAATGTGTAATAAAATCTTTTACGCGCTTAGCAAAATTTTCATGTAAATCGTACCGAACTCCTCCGATTACATTATAATTCATCGTAAGACGGGCACCGCAAGTTTCTTCAAAAATATCATTTATCATTTCTCTTTCGCGGAAACCATACATAAAAGTTGTTAATGCACCAATATCCATTCCCATAACTCCCCACCATAAAACATGAGACGAAATACGGGAGAGTTCGGACATCATTGTTCTTATAACTTTAATCCTGTCGGCAACTTCAATATTTAAAGCATCTTCAACCAACAAACAAACAGCTTCGTTATTCATATGCGAAGATAAATAATCCAATCTGTCCGTTAAATGAATAATTTGTTTGTAAGTATCACGTTCACACATTTTTTCTATTGAACGATGGATATAGCCCAAATCTAATTCAACGTTTTGTATAATCTCGCCGTCAAGTTTGAGCAATAACATTAAAACACCGTGCGTTGCAGGGTGCTGCGGTCCCATATTTAAAAAATATTCTTGTGTTTTCAGTCGATCTGTTAAAAATTCCTCCATATTTTTTATCTTATCAACATATTTATATCGGTATAATCTTTTCGCATAGGAAAGCCTTTATCCCAATCTTCCGGAAGAAATAAATTCTTTAAATCAGGGTGATTATTAAATATTATACCGAAAAATTCGTGTGCTTCAATTTCATTAAAGAATGCTGCCGGAAAAATATCATGAATACTGTCGATTTTAGGATTTTCCCTGTCTTCTGTTTTTACCGTAATCTGAATTAAATTTCTGTTTTTTACGGATTCCAAATGATAAACAACTCCTAATTCGTTTCCGAAATCTATTCCGGTAAGTGCAAAAAGATAATCAAATGACAATTCCTTATCATCTCGAAGTTTTGTCATAAGTTCTCTTAATTTCTCTTTCGGAACCTCAACACACAAAAAATTGCTGTCTTCTCCCGAAAAATTAAGACCGTTGACCAAGTTTTCAATTTTATTTTTCAATTCAGTATTTGTTATCATAAAATATTATATGTTAAGTCCTTCGTCAAAACCGTCAATAGGATTGTGTTTTGTACGATATGACATACTTTCGTTTTTAATTTTATTTTGTAATGCCAACATTCCGTCAAGCAAAGTTTCGGGTCTCGGCGGACATCCGGGAACATATACATCAACCGGAATAATATGGTCGGCACCTCTTACAACCGAATAGGAATTAAAGTAGAAAGGTCCGCCTGAAACAGCACAAGCACCCATAGCTATAACATATTTCGGTTCAGCCATTTGGTCGTAGAGCCGACGTAAAACAGGTGCCATTTTATTTGTAATGGTTCCGGCAATGACAATTAAATCGGCTTGTCGCGGTGTAGGTCTGGCAACTTCAAATCCGAAACGAGACCAGTCGTATCTGGCAGCACCTGTTTGCATCATTTCTATGGCACAACAACTTGTTCCGAAATACAGGGGCCATAAAGAATTTCTTCTGCCCCAGTTAATAATGCTGTCTAAACTTGTTACGACAATATTACCTCCGTTACCGCCCGGAATAATTTTCCCCGGAAAATCTTTTAAATTTGAGTGTTTATTTATTATTCCCATTTTAATGCTCTTTTTTTCCATGCATATAATAATCCTATTCCTAAAATAACCTGGAATATTGCCATTTCTATAAATGCAACGGCTCCGGTTTGTTTAAAAACAACTGCCCAAGGCATTAATAATACTACCTCCACATCGAAAATTAAGAAGATAATAGCAAATAAATAATAACCGACTTTAAACTGTATCCAAGTTTCACCTATAGTTTGCATTCCGCTTTCATAGGGTTCTTTTTTTCGGTCGTTATCCGATTTATAGGATATTAAATTTGAAATAAAGTTTGCAATTAGTATCAGGGCAATGCCTGCTAAAGGAAAGATAATTAATGCTTCAATTCCCATTCTAAGTGTATTTAAAATTAAGAAGTGACAACAATAACAATTACATGTTATTTATGATACATTATTTTATGTTTTATAAAACAATATTTACATAAAAGATTGTATGCCTTATTTTTAAGAACTCTGTAAGATTGAAAATATTGATTAATTTGTATTCATTATAAATAAGATTATAATATATTACCTTAAATCCGTAATTCTTAAAGTGTTGATAGTCATCGTATCAATGTGTCAGCAAACAGCCTGTCAGGTTTAAACCTGTTTCACTTAAATTAAAATAGTGATACGATGACTATCAACATAGAAGAAAGATGATGTGCTTGTGGGCAGCTAAAATATTTTACACAAGTGCAGGGAAATAGGGTGAAATGAATTAAAAACTTTGCACTTGTATATGTAAATATCCTTGTAAGTAACTGAAACACAAATATATTAGCGGTTTTAAGCAAGCCCTGTTTACAGATTACGAGACTGTCTGAAAATATCGTACAATGTCATTCTGAATCCTGAAAGGTTCTGCGAAGCAAATTTATTTCGGAATCTATTGTGCGGAAATTATAATTTCGAGAAACAAAAAGATAATTATATCTTTAACTCTTCACCTTCCTTATCATAAAAATGAAATTCCAGAAAAGAATATGTAATTGTAGGAATAATTTTAATTCTGCGTTTAAATTTAAATCGCCATTTTAAAGCTTTCGAGATTATTCCGCGTTTTAAATATCCTTCAATATACGGATGAATATGCAAATATATTGTCCCTTTATATTTACCCAGCATATATTGCAAATGATTTTCTACTTCATCAATAAACAAAATACTGGGAGTTATTTCACCGGTTCCGTCGCAAACAGGACAAGTTTCTTTTGTTTCAATATCCGTTGCAGGACGCACACGTTGCCGTGTAATTTGCATCAAACCGAATTTACTTAAAGGCAAAATGCTGTGTTTGGTCCTGTCGTTATCCATATAATCTTTCATACATTGATACACTTTTTGCCTGTTCTCGGCAGAATGCATATCAATAAAATCGACAACAATTATACCGCCGATATCACGCAATCGCAATTGCCGGGCAATTTCTTCTGCAGATATCATATTTACCTCCGTTGCATTTGTTTCTTGATCGGCTGCTTTTTTAGAACGGTTTCCGCTGTTTACGTCAATAACAGTAAGAGCTTCGGTTTGTTCAATAATTAAATAGGCACCGTTTTCCATATTAACGGTTTTCCCGAATAATGCTTTTATTTGTTTGCTGATACCGAAATAATCAAAAATAGGTGTACGTTTATCATAAAACTTAACAATTTTCTCCTTTTCGGGAGCTATTTCGGCAATATATGATTTAATTTGTGTATAAACAGATTCGTTATCAACGTATATATTACTGAAAGAACTGTTCATAATATCACGAAGCAATGCTGCCGGTTTGTTCAATTCGCCCATAGCAACAGCCGGAGGAGTAACATTTTTTAAATTTTCCAACATCAGTTCCCATTTGGTAATTAAAGTACGCAGTTCTTCATCCAAAACGGCAACTCGTCTGTTCTTTGCAACAGTTCTGACAATAACTCCGAAGTTATCGGGTTTTATACTTTTTATTAGGCGTTTTAACCTTTTGCGTTCTTCTTCCGAAACTATTTTTTTTGAAATAGAAACCGTATTGGAAAACGGTATCAAAACTAAGTTTCTTCCGGCAATTGAAATTTCGGAACTCAGCCGAGGGCCTTTTGTAGAAATCGGTTCTTTGGCAATTTGTACCAGAACAGTTTGTCCGCCTTTTAATACTTCGGAAATTTTTCCGTATTTATTAATATCCGGAAGAGTTTTGAAATTTTGTAATTTCGGAAACGAATCTTTCGAATTTAAAATTAAATTTAAAAACTTTTCCTGAGATTTATATTGCGGTCCGAGGTCAAAATAATGCAAAAATGCATCTTTTTTATATCCTACATCTACAAAAGCGGCATTAAGCCCGTTCATAACTTTTTTAACTTTCGCTAAAAAAATGTCACCGACGGTAAATTGATTGTTCGCTTTTTCTTTGTGAATTTCTGCAAGTTTCTTTTCTTCGGTATATGCGATACTGATATCTCGCTTGGAGATACTGATTATTAGTTCATTAGTCACCCTTTTTACATTTTAATACGTAAAACTTCAACAAATCAAAAAGAGCCGATTGCGGCTCTTTTTGATATTTTATTACAGACTGAAAAAATATTATTTCTTCTTTTTATGTCTGTTCTTTCTCAGACGTTTTTTACGCTTATGCGTTGACATCTTTGCTCTTTTTCTTTTCTTTCCGCTGGGCATAATTAAATTTGATTAAATTTGAATATAATAGTTTATTTTACTTTTCTCTTAACATTATTGATAAATGTTTTTGCCGGTTTAAATGACGGTATAAAGTGTTCAGGAATAATGATTGTCGTATTTTTAGAAATGTTTCTCGCTGTTTTTTCAGCTCTTTTTTTAACAATAAAACTTCCGAATCCTCTTAAATAAACATTCTCATTTTTTTCAAGCGATTCTTTAATATTTTCCATGAAAGCTTCAACAGTTTTTTTAACGGCGACTTTCTCAACACCTGTTTGTTTCGATATTTCGTTGACTAAATCTGCTTTTGTCATTTTCGGTATATTTTAATTATCAATAATTTAACATCTGTTTTAGAACTGCAAATATACATTTTTATTTATTAAAAATAAAAACCTAAACTTATTTTTTTCTGACCTTTTTACACATTGCACCTTTATATTGCTGATTCTGAAATATTTACATCAAAAATAAAATATTGAAAAAAATTAATATTGAGTCTCAAACTTATTTTCTTCAAGATTAAAAACTTTTGCCGGGAATTTTTTTATTAAATTCATATCATGTGTTGCCATAATAACGGCTGTAGTATTTTTTGATGCATCAATCAACAGGTGCATAATATTATCCGAACTTTTTTCGTCTAAATTTCCTGTCGGTTCATCGGCTAAAATGAGAATCGGAGTATTAATTAAAGCACGAGCAATACCGACACTTTGTTGCTCTCCCCCGGATAATTCAAAAGGCATTCTGTTCTCTTTACCTTCCAAACCTACTGTTAATAAAATACTTTTAATTTTATCCTTTATTACCGATTTTGACTTTTCTCCGGATGCTTCCAAAACAAATTTTAAATTATCAAAGACATTTCTGTCTGTTAACAGTTTATAATCCTGAAAAACAATTCCGATTTTCCGTCTTAAAAAAGGAATTTCTTTCTGTTTTATTTTTTTTAAATCATATCCGATAACCGCACCCTCTCCGGTTCTTATTTCCTCATCGGCATATATAAGTTTAAGCAAGCTTGATTTTCCGCTGCCTACTCTGCCTGTTAAATATACAAATTCACCTTCGTTAACCGAAAAACTAATATCCGACAAAACTTTATTAAATTTTCTGTAAACCGAAATATTTTTTAATTCTGCAATTTTCTTCATACACTATCTATATTTTTATTTGTAAATTTAAAAATAAATAATATTTTTACAAAATAAACCTGCCAAAAACACTTGACGCTTAACTTTTAAGCACCAAAAAATGTTGAAATTAAACAATTTAGTAAAATAATTTTAAATTTATCCGAGTAAAAATATGTAAAACATTCGGATATTTTGGAACAATTTTTATATTTACCCGTATAAGAATTTAGATGGAATATGTATTTGTTTGATTTTTTTTATAAAATTAATAACTTGAAGCAAAAAAATCTTTTCTTTTTAAATCAAATCTATAAAATAATAATAATATGAAAAAATTTGTCCTTTTAATAAGTATCCTTGCTTTTATGCAAATATCTTTTGCTCAACTTTGGAGAGATTACCTTCCTCAAAATAAAGGAAAAGAAACCAACTATACACTTTTTGATTATCAAAAAGCATTTAAAACTTATTGTAACAATTATAAGTTGAAAAATCAAAAAACAACTTTTGACCAAGATCCCGAAAACAAAGAATTCGGAGTCCCGGGATATTCTCAATTTAAACGTTGGGAATGGTATTGGGAACCGAGAGTTGACCAAAAAACAGGTGAATTTCCGAAAAAATCTGCATGGGAAGTTTGGCAAGATTTTAAAACAAAAAATAAAAGTGCAGTAAAATCTGTCGGCGGAACTTGGACATCCCGAGGAGATGCCATACTTGATCCGATTGACGGAGGCTCGATTCAAGAAAGCGGGACAGGTCGATTAAATTGTGCATTCTTTGTTCCCGGAGATGATAATCACTTTTTTGCAGGAGCACCTGCCGGAGGTCTTTGGGAAACTACGGATAACGGAACAACTTGGACTTGTTTAACAGATAACAATCCGGTTCTCGGAGTAAGTGATATCGCATTACCTCCCGATTATAATAAGACAACAAATCCTACCATCTATATTGCTACAGGAGACAGAGATGCAGGAGACGATCCCAGTATCGGAATATTGAAAACTGCCGATGGTGGTGCAACTTGGACTCAAACAGGTCTTGATTTTCACGATAAATCAGGTGTCAAAATAGGAAGAATAATAATTAATCCTGACGACAAAAATATAATGTGGGCCGCAACTTCACTCGGAATGTACCGAAGTGCTGACCAAGGTGCCACATGGTCATTTGTTCAGGGAGGTAATTTTATTGATATGGAACTTCTTCCCGGAAGTACCGGCAGCGGAGCAGGAACTATTATAGCTACAACATACGGTTGGAATCCGAAAGTTTACAGAAGTACAGACGGAGGGCTGACATGGACAAATACTAAGACAGGTACTGCTGACGAATTCAGATGTGATGTTGCTGTTACACCGGCAGCTCCGAATACTGTCTATATTACTACTGCTGACGGAACTAATAACATGGCTTTTTATGGACTGTTTAAATCAACAGACGGTGGTGTTAATTGGACACAAGTTTATTCAGGTTCTACTAATAATTTATATGGTTGGGGTGCAAATAATGCATTGACTGACGGAGGACAAGGCTGGTATGATGCAACACTCGCTGTTTCAAATACAACTGATCAAGTTGTTTATATCGGAGGAGTAAACGGTTTTGTTTCAACCAACGGCGGCTCTTCTTTTACAATCTGCAATGCTTGGGATTCCGGCAACGGGGCTGATGTTATTCATGCTGATCATCATAATGCTTACTTCAGACTATCCGACAATCGCCTTTTTGATGTAAATGACGGCGGGTTTTATTATTGTGATAATGTAACTTCAGGAGGAAGCAGTGTTTGGTATGCTAAAACAGACGGTATTGTAACAGGACAAATTTACGATATTGGCGTAGCTCAAACATATAACAATGAAATAATTTCAGGTTTTCAGGACAACGGAACAAAATTGGTAAAATCTACTTCAACCGATTTCGACCAGGTTATAGGCGGAGACGGTATGTGCTGTGCAATTAACCCTACAAGTAACAGTATCCAATACGGAACTTATGCACAAATGAGAGTGTATAAATCCACTAATGACGGCGGAAGTTTTTCTGTTATCCGAAATAGTACAAACCCTCCTGATGCAGCTTGGGCAGGTCCCGTGGAAGCAGACCCGCAAGGAGGTGAAGTTTATATAGGAGATGATAAAGTTAAACAATATACAGGAAATGCAACAAACTGGACCAGTTTATCTCAAAGCTTAGATGCAACAGATTTCTTAAGAGTTTTAGCTGTTTTTTATGACGGTACAAATAAAATGATATGGACGGCAAGTCCGGCAGGTTGTTGGAAATCACCTCTCGGCGGAGGATCCGGAAGTGGTTATACTCTCATATCAGGTTTGCCGGCTGACCAAGTTACAGATATTGCTATTGATGAAGATAATTACAACCACGTTTATGTATGCTTCGGAGGATATGACAATAATAATGTATATGAAACTACAGACGGAGGAACTACTTGGACTGATATTTCCGAAGGTTTACCGGCTGTGCCTTGTGGGGCCATTGTAATAAATGAAGCTAATACAACTAAAAATGAAGTTTATGTAGGAACAGATGCCGGTATTTATGTTCGCCTCGGAAATGCACCTTGGCAATTGTTTACAACAGGAATGCCTTATGTAAGTATTACGGATTTAGAAATATATTATGGAGGTGCATCTCCTGAAATTTATGCTTCAACATACGGCAGAGGGGTTTGGTCATCAGATTGTTACGACCCGCCGACTTTAGACGCTTCAATTTCTTATATCTCAGTCCCTGCCGATGAATATTGCAGCCTCGGAAATATAACTCCTGCTGTTAAACTCGGAAACATAGGAACAACAACACTAACAAGTGCAACTATAAGCTACACAATTGACGGAGGAGCTCCCGTAACACAAAATTGGACGGGAAACTTAGCACAAGGTGCAACAGCCCTTATAACATTTCCTTCAATTGCATTAACTTACGGAACTCATGATTTCTCTGCGACAGTTTCAAACCCTAACGGAGGAACCGACAGCAATGCCGATAATGATACAAAAGATAAAACTTTCAGCGTTTGGAATAACGATGTGCCTTATACACAAACCTTCGATAATTTTACACCGGCAATCGGCTATGGAGGAAGTTCTGTTGTATTAGAAGAATGTTGGACAAACGACCCAAGTGAAAGCAATTTAGATTGGAGTGTTACACAAGGTGAAACACCTTCGGGTAGTACAGGTCCTCTCGGAGACCACACATCGGGAAACGGAAGATATTTATATACTGAAGCTTCAGGAACTTATTCAACAATTGTTAATTTATTAAGCCCTGTCTTTGACCTTACAAATTACACAAATAATCAAATTTCATTTTGGTATATGTTAAACGGAGCAAATTGCGGTTCTTTACAAATAGACTTATTTTACGGAGGTTCTTGGCATAACGGAATCTCGGCAAGTTGGAACGGCACTACGGGAACAAGCGTAAGCGGAGATAAAGGACAAACTTGGTTTCAAGTAACTGCTGATATATCAGCTGCCGACGGTAACAATGATGTGCAAATAAGAATTTCATCAACAACAGGAACTGCTTATGACGGTGATATTGCAATTGATGATTTTAATATCAGCGGAACCGTATCTTGTACTCAGCCAACCACACAGGTTAGTAATTTAGGAGGAACACCCACAAATAATTCAATAGCACTAACTTGGGCGAGAGGTACCGGCGATAACGTACTTGTTGTTGCAAGAGAGGGAAGTGCAGTTGATACTGACCCTACATACGGTGTAAATTATACAGCAAATGCAACTTACGGTTCGGGTAACCAAATTGGAACAGGTAATTACGCAGTTTATAATGGTACGGCAGGAAGTGTTACTGTTACAGGACTTAATTCAGGTACAACATATTATTTTGCTTTATATGAATTTAATAATGCAGGAGTTTGTTACTTAATGCCGGCGTTAACCGGAAATTTCACAACAGACGGTCCTCCTTTTGTTACAACTGATGCAGTTTCATCAATTAATGTAACAACAGCAACGAGCGGAGGTAATGTTACTTCCGACAACGGCTCGGCTGTTACTGTAAGAGGTGTTTGTTGGAATACATCAGGCACTCCTACAACTGCTGATAATACAACTTCTGATGGTACAGGAACAGGTGCTTTTGTTAGTAGTATTACCGGATTAACAGCTTCAACAACTTATTATGTTCGTGCTTATGCAACCAACTCTTACGGTACTTCATACGGAAATGAGGTTTCTTTTACAACTTTAAAGAATGCACCTACAACTCAAGCATTTAATATAACATTCCCTACCATAAATATTAATGATATTACTGCATCATGGACAAACGGAAACGGGGACAGAAGAATTGTAAAAGTAAATACTGTAAATAGTTTTACTGATCCGGTTGACGGAACCGATCCTGCAGCAAATACTGTTTACGGAGGAGGAGAACAAGTTGTTTTTAACGGAACAGGAAATTCAGTTTCTGTTACCGGACTTACAGCTGCTACTCAATATTGGTTTAGAGTTTATGAATACAATAATACCGGTACTGGCACTAAGTATTATACTGTAACAGCTTCAAATAATCCTAATAGTGCAACGACACTATCTTGTACCCATTGTTATTCTTGGGGAAATACATCATATGCAACAAGTACAACAGGCGTAATATTTAATACTATTAATAATACTTCTGCAAAACCTACTGATGCTAACGGAAACGCATATTCTGATTATACAGCTCAATCATCAGATGTAACACAAGGAAGTTCGTATGATTTGACTGTAAATGTTAATACTGACGGTAATTATACAGTTACAACAACAGTTTGGATTGATTGGAATCAAAATTGTGATTTTACAGATACAGGTGAAGAATATGTTTTAGGAACTGCAACAAATACAGCTGACGGTCCTACATCAAACTCTCCTTTAAGTATTACCATACCTGCAGGAGCCCTGACAGGTAATACAATAATGAGAGTATCTTCAATATATAATACAACAGCATCAACCTCTTGTCAAACTAACTTTGACGGAGAAGTTGAAGATTATACAGTTAATGTTTTAGCATCTTGTACATACCCGACAACACAAGCAAGTTCTTTCTCTGCAACACCTTCAACAACATCAATAAATGTAGGTTGGACAGGAGGTAACGGAGATGCTGTTCTTGTTGTTGCAAGAGACGGCAGTGCCGTAAATCAAGATCCGGCAGACGGAACCACTTATACGGCAAATGCTGCATTCGCTTCCGGCACACAAATAGGCACCGGAAATTATGTTGTTTATAACGGCACGGGAACATCCGTTAATGTAACCGGTTTAACAAGCGGAAATACATACTATTTTGCAATTTACGAATATTCTTCAACAGGTAATTGTTATTTAACTCCTGCTTTAACAGGAAATTCAACAACAACTGTTGTTACGTTCGACTGGACGGGAACTAACGGAAGTAATTGGTTTGACACAGGAAACTGGAGTTCAGGTATTGTTCCGACTTCCGGTGATGATGCTACTATTCCGAATGTTACGAATCAACCTGTAATAAACAACGGAATTTCAAATATTGCTCAATGTAATAATTTAACTATTGATGTGGGTGCAAAAGTTACCATAGACCCCGACGGATATATGACTGTTGCAGGTTCAATCACAAACAATGCGAGTAACAGTGGCTTAGTAATAAATTCCGATGCAACCGGAACAGGCTCCTTAATACAAAACAGCACATCCGGAGTTGATGCAACGGTTAATACATATCTCGGAGGAACAGTGCAATGGCACATGGTAGGAATGCCCGTAGCAAGTGCAAGCGGCATATTCCCCGGAACGGCAAATTTATATACTTACGACGAAACCGTTGATGATTACTGGACAGGAACAAGTTATGATTCTCCCTCAACCGGCTGGACTGCCTTTGCAAACGGTGCAATGACGCTTAACCAAGGTTATTTATATAATGTTCCGAGTGCAACAACATTAAACTATACCGGACAATTAAATCCGAATACAAGCACGGCTTCTTTAACAATCGGATATACAGATAAAGGCGGGACCGCCGCTAACGGAAGCGATTATAATCTGTTTGACGGTTGGCAGCTTATTGCAAATCCCTATACATCAGCTATTGATTGGGCAGCCGTAACACGTACAAATGTAGATGATGCTGTTTATTATTACGACGGAACAAATAACGTATATGCAAGTTGGGTAAACGGAGCGGGAACTAACAACGGAACGCAATATATCCCCGGCGGACAAGGATTTTTCGTAAAAGCCGATCTTGCCGCAGGAACATTGGGAATAGGAGCTGCTGCTTTGGTTCATAATGCACAAGCATTTTGGAAAGCACCGACCGAAACTCCCGAAAACCTGATAAAACTGCAAATTGAAGGAAACGGCGGAACCGACGAAACTGTTATCAGATTTAACGAAGCATCTACAAGAGAACACGATTCCCGATTTGATGCTTACAAACTTACGTCTAATACACCGGGAACATTTGAAGTTTACACAATGCTTAACGATGAAACGGAATATTCAATAAATACTATTCCTCAAACAAGCTCCGAAGAAATTGTAGGATTACGTTTAATTAACGTGCCCGATAATTTCATTATTCGTGTAACGGAATTTAATTTCCCCGGCACTGCGGTTTATTTAAAAGATAATTCAGACGGAAGTTTAACCGAATTAGAGTTAGGAACGGAAATAAATCTTTCAAATATA
>JAJRUH010000166.1 GCA_024277895.1 Bacteroidota bacterium
ATATATTTAGTGTTTTTCAGCAAGCCCTACCTTAAATCCGCAAGTCATCGTATCAATCTGACAACAAACAACCTGTCAGGTTTAAATCTGCTTCGCTTAAATTGAAATAGTGATACGATGACTATCAACAGAAATCTGATGTGCCTGTGGGCAGTTAAAATATTTTATACAAGTGCAAGAAAATAGTGTGAAATGAATTTAAAACCTTGCACTTGTATATGTAAATAACATTATAAGTAACTAAAACACAAATATATTAGCGTTTTTCAGCAAGCTCTAAATTAGTAAATTAATAAGACAACTGATATTATTAAATGCTTGCGGGTAATCTCGAATCTAAAATAAAAAATCAGCTTATTTTATTGAGCTGATTTTTTTGTATTTGTTGAAAGTCCGTAATTATTTTCCGTAATCTGTTTTCCCTTTATACTCTTTATTTTTTTCTTTTAACTTGTTATGATTCTTTTTTAAGTGCTCATTTTCATTATCAAGTGTATTTAATTGTTTTTCCAGTTCTTGAATTTTAGCTTTTCTTTTCAGATATTGTTCTTCGGAAATATTACTTATTTCTTTCTGCTTTTCGAGTTGTGCATATGCTTTTTTAATTTTATCACGTGCTTTTCGGATATTGTTGTGTGCTTTTTCAACCTTTTGTTCCGGAGTTAAGCTATCTTCTTTTTTAACTTTTTGTTTATCCTTTTTTTCTTTATCTTTTTTATCTTGCTTCTTATTTTTTTTAGTTTTATTTTTTACCGCCGGTTTGTTATTATGATTGCCTTTTTGTTCTTTTTTTACTTTACTTCCGCCTTTATCATTTGTTTTTCCTTTTGAATTGTTGTTTGTGTTATTCTTTAATTCTTTTTGCTCTTTTTTAACTTTACTCCCTCCGTGGTCATTTGTCTTTTGTGCAATTATCTGTCCCGAAAAGAATACAAAGGTTATAATGAGGAAACTTGAAATTATTTTTTTCATAATTGTTGAGTTTTTAGTTGTTTAAGATGCTGTCTAATTGATTGTTAATATCTTCTGTTTTTTGAAGAATTTCTGATGATTTTTGGTTCTCTTCCGCAGGAGTTATTACAATTTCAGTCGTATCATTTTTTTGATTATTATTTACAATTTCAGTCGTATCATCGGAACTTGTTTTATTTCCGTTCTCATTTTTCGGATTGCAGGCAAATAAAAATATTGCAATAATTATTAAACCGAATGTTTTTTTCATTTTTATAAGTTTTAGTTAATATTTTTTGTAAAGGTATGAAATGTTTTTAAAACAAGAAAGACCCGTAATTTTTCGGGTCTTTCTTAAGAAATTGATTTATTATACTGTTTGAACTTCGATTAATTTCTCCATTCCTACTTTAATAGCTTCTTCATTCATAGGAATTAAATGATGATGTCTTTCAGGAAGAGATTTTTTTAATCCTTTAAGTACATTGTCCATTCTTACAATTGGTTTCAGTTTTAAAAAAGCTCCGAGAACAATCATATTAAAAGTTTTTGAACTTTTTTGTTTTGCTGCTTCGGCTGCACCTTCAATTTTGTATATGTTAATATCTTTTCTTGTAGGGTGATGAATAATTCCGTTGGGATCATACAATAATAACCCTCCCGATTTTACACTTTTTTCAAATTTATCCATCGACTGTTGATTCAGGATGATTGCCGTATCAAAATTATGTAAAATAGGTGAATTAATACGTTCATCACTGATGATTACGGTTACATTTGCCGTGCCGCCTCTCATTTCAGGTCCGTAGGAAGGCATCCAACTGACTTCTTTATCTTCCATAATGCCTGAATATGCTAAAATTTTACCCATTGAAAGAACTCCTTGTCCTCCGAAACCGGCTATAATAATTTCTTCTGTCATTTTATTTAATTTTTTGTTTTTTAAAAATTGATTTTTAACCTTTTAAGTCTCCTAAAGGATAATAATCCAACATATTCTTATCTAACCATTCGTTTGA
Source organism: Bacteroidota bacterium (assembly GCA_024277895.1). Lineage (GTDB taxonomy): Bacteria > Bacteroidota > Bacteroidia > Bacteroidales > JAADGE01 > JAADGE01. Next base: position 1,971 of record JAJRUH010000166.1, read on the forward strand.
CTCAACAGGTGTCATTTTCCAACCTGAATTACAATTTGATACAATTTCTACAAAGCTTGTTCCTTTATTTTCCATTTGTAATTCAAAAGCTTTTTTAATGGCTTTTTTAGCTTTTCTTACAAGTCCGGGTTTGTGTACGGCTTGTCTGGTAACATAAGATGTTCCGGGAAGCATTGCAATAAGTTCTGTAATTTTTAAGGGATATCCCATAGTATGTACATCTCTTCCGTACGGGGAAGTTGAAGAATGCATGCCGGGTAAAGTTGTGGGAGCCATTTGACCTCCCGTCATACCGTATATTCCGTTATTAATGAAAATAATTGTAATATTTTCACCGCGGTTGCAGGCGTGTATTGTTTCTGCTGTTCCGATTGCTGCTAAATCACCGTCTCCCTGATAAGTAAAAACTGTTTTATTCGGATACACTCGTTTAATGCCGGTAGCCAAAGCAGGTGCTCTTCCGTGTGCTGCTTCCTGCATATCTATATTCATAAATTCATAGGCTAAGACCGAGCATCCGACCGGAGCAATTCCGATTGTTTGTTCTTCAAGACCGAGTTCTTCAATAACTTCCATAGTTATTCTATGAGCAACACCATGTCCGCAACCGGGACAATATGATAGGTTTGCATCGGTCATAAGTTTGGTTTTTTTAAAAACCAATTCTCCTGTTTTTATTATTTCTTCGGGTGTTAATATATTTTCTGCCATTTTATTGTCCTCCTATAATTTTTGTTTCTAATGCATCAAGAACTTCGTCGGGTGAATGAACCATTCCTCCGAAGCGTCCGTAATGTTCTGTTTTTACTTTACCGTTTACGGCAAGTCTTACGTCTTCTACCATTTGTCCTGCACTCATTTCAACTGTTAATATTCCTTTTACTCGGTCGGCTAATTTATTAATAGCTTCAGAAGGGTAGGGCCATAATGTTATCGGTCGTAATAAACCGACTTTTATCCCTTTTGCTCTTGCCAGTTGAATTGTTTTTTGGCAAATTCTTGCACTCGAACCGTAAGCAACTAAAAGATAATCAGCATCTTCGCAATTGAAAGTTTCAAATCGAATTTCATTTTCAGTAATTTTTTTATATTTTGCCTGTAAATGATGATTGTGTGCTTCTTGTCTTTCGGGTACTAATTCCAGTGATGTAATGATGTTACGTTCTCTGCCGTTTTTCTTACCTGTTGTTGCCCACGAACCGTATAATTTATCAACTTCTTCATCGTATAAACGTTCTTTTTGAGGCGGTAATACTACTTTTTCCATCATTTGACCGATAACACCGTCGGATAATATTACTGCCGGATTACGATATTTAAATGCTAATTTAAATGCCAATTCAATAAAATCTGCCATTTCCTGAACCGTAGCGGGTGCTAAAACAATGAGATTATAATCTCCGTGACCACCGCCTTTAACAACTTGAAAATAATCGGCTTGTGAAGGTTGAATGGTTCCTAATCCTGGACCGCCTCTAACAACATCGACAATCACACAAGGAAGTTCTGCTCCTGCCATGTATGAAATTCCTTCTTGTTTTAAGCTGAAACCGGGACTCGATGATGATGTCATTACTTTTTTTCCGCATGCTGCTGCACCATATACCATATTTATAGCTGCAAGTTCACTTTCAGCTTGTAATACAACCATTCCGGTTCGTTTATGCGGTTCTTCTGCCATTAAATATTCTATTACTTCCGATTGCGGTGTAATCGGATACCCGAAATAGGCATCTACTCCGGCTCTTATTGCTGCTTCGGCAACTGCTTCATTGCCTTTCATTAATTTTACTTCTTCCATAATTCTTGAATTTTTAAAGAATGAGAGTGCTCAGCACCTTACTTTTGGGGTTTTAATCTGTAAACAGTAATACACATATCCGGACAAACTGTTGCACAGTTCATACAACCTGTGCAGGCATCATGTCTTTCAGGATATGCCGGATGATATCCTTTACCGTTTACGACTTCATTTAATTCAATTACGCTTGTAGGACAAGCAACAACACAAAGATTACATCCTTTGCATCGTTCTGTATCAACTACAATTGCACCTCTTACTTTAGCCATAATATATTTTTTATAAGATTTTTAAAAAATTGATATTGAAATTTGCCAAATTTATAAAATATTCGCTAATTATTATAAAAATATAAATATGTTATTTAACAAACTTTATGGTTAAAATAAAATCGAAAGGCTTAATGATTATTATTAAAAAGCAGATAAAATGTGTTGAATTTGATATAAGCAGTCTGCCTTGAGTTAAATTACATCGGACAGATATACCTGTTTTGTTTAAAAGAAAAACCCGCCATACAGACGGGTTTTTCTTAAATTTTGTATAAGAAATTATTGTTTTATAAACTTACCGTTATAAATATTACCGTTATAAATTGTACGGATATTATAAATACCTGCCGGTAAGTCCGAAATATTTATTTTATTATCTAAATCTGATATTTTAATTTCTTTTACAAGAGATCCTGTAATTGAGAATATCTGAACATTAGTAGTCTTATGCAAACCTTTTAAGTAAACGGTTATTATATTTTCAGCCGGATTCGGATAAATATAAAGGTCGTTATTGGTTGGTGTATAAGATTTTGCTCCTATATTTACTGTGTAGTCTTCAACTTCACCGTAATCAAAATTACCGCAAGATACGGGAATTGCATTGTATTGCATAGAAACTCTCATTCGAGTTGAGCCGCTTAATGCAGAAGTGGGTACGGTAAATGAACCGCTTACACTTGTTGCCGTAGTTTTAACATTTGTAAAAACTTGTTCTCCGGCATCTGTAAAATCGCCGTTTTGATTGTAATCAATCCATACTGAGTAACCTTCGGAATATACTGTTCCTGACCATGCCGGATAAATTGTTACAGAATAAGTGCTGCCTTTACTCATATCAGTCGATTGGGAAGTGAAGTCTCCGTATCCGCCGTTAACATTTGAAGTGTAATCAATACTTCCGCATACAACACGCTTAATCCATTCATCTGTTACTGTATTACCTTGTGAAGCACAGTATGAAGTACTTGCCGCAGAGGTTGTAACATTAACGGTATTACTTGCAGCAGATTCATTTCCTGCAGCATCTTTTGCCGTTACGTAGTAGCTGTAAGAAGTTGCAGCGGTCAGTCCTGTAACTTGTGCCGATGTTCCCGAAACAGAACCTAACAGAGAACCGTTTTGATATACATAATATTTATTGACAGCTACGTTATCTGTCGATGCTGTCCAAGATAAATCAACGGTTGTTTGTGTAATATTAGAAGATGTAAGACTTGACGGAGCAGTCGGGGCTTGTGTGTCGCCGCCGGTTGCGGTAATGTTTACCGTATAGTCTTCTACTTCACCGTAGGAGAATGTTTCGCAAGGTGTGGGAATTCCGTTATATTTCATTGAAATTCTCATTCTTGTTGTACCTGTTGATGCACTTGAAGGAATTGAGAAGGAAGCAACAGTACTTGCGTCTTTAGATGCAGCTTTTGTAAAAACTTGCTCGCCGCTGTCATCAAAATCACCGTCTTGGTTAAAGTCAATCCAAATTGATAATCCTTCTGCATATACCGTTCCTGACCAAGCCGGATAAATTGTTACAGTCTGTCCGGAACTTAATGCCATTGATGTTGACATTGACGTAAAGTCGGCATATCCGTTATTTGCACCTGAGGTATTGTCGATTGAACCGGCGACAACTCTGTTTATCCATTCGTCTGTTACCGTATTGCCTTGTGATGCACAATAAGTTGAACTTGCGGCAGTTGTTGCGTTTACGGTATTACTTGCACTTGAAACATTTCCGGCAGCATCATTTGCTTTTACGTAAAAACTGTATGATGTTGAAGGACTTAAGCCGCTGACAGTATAATTTGTATTGGCTGTTGAGCCGATATTTGTTCCGTCTTTATATACATCATAGCTTGTAACACCGACATTATCTGTTGATGCAGTCCAATTTAAAACCAAAGATGTTGAACTTATGTTTGAAGTTGATAAATTGCTCGGAGCGGTCGGAGCTTGTGTATCCGGTGTATCAAGAGTTGTTATATTTACTGTATTGCTTGCCCCGGATATATTGCCTGCCGCATCTTTTGCTTTTACATAAAAACTGTAAGTTGTTGAAGCAGAAAGACTGTTTACGGTATAAGAAGTTCCTGAAGTATTGGTTAAGAATGAACCGTCTTTATAAATATCATATCCGCTGACGCCGACATTATCTGTAGATGCTGTCCAAGACAATTGAACACTTGTTTGAGTGATATTTGAGCTTGAGAGATTTGCCGGAGTCGTCGGAGCTGTCATATCTCCTCCGTCTTGAATATCAACGGTATAGTCTTCAACTTCACCGTATGAGAATGTTTCGCAAGGAGTAGGAATTCCGTTATATTTCATTGAAACTCTCATTCTTGTTGTTCCTGTTAATGCTGAAGTCGGAACCGTAAAACTGCCGCTTGCGGAAGCATCTTTGGAAGCTGCTTTTGTGAAAACTTGCTCGCCGGCATCATCAAAATCTCCGTCTTGATTGTAATCTATCCAAACAGAAAAGCCTTCTGCATAAACTGTTCCCGACCATGCCGGATACAATGTTATATTTGCTGTATTATCTTTATATAAGACAGTTGATAAGAAAGTAAAGTCAGCATATCCGTTATTGGCTCCCGATGTTTTGTCAATATCTCCGCAAGCAACTCTGTTAAGCCATTCATCACTAACTGTATTTCCTTGTGAGGCACAATAAGTAATTCCGCCTGATTGTGTTGTGAAGTTAACGGTATTACTTGCACTTGAAATATTTCCGGCAGCATCTTCTGCTTTCACAAAAAAGCTGTATGCTGTTGATGAAGATAATCCGTTTGCCGTGTATGATGTTCCGGTAACGGTTTCAATATAATTATTATCTTTATAAATTCTGTATCCTGTAACGCCTACATTATCCGTTGATGCCGACCATGATAAATCTGCACTTGTTTGTGTTACGTTAGCATAAGCTAAACTTGAGGGAGCTGAGGGAGCTTGTGTATCAGCTGAAGCGGTTGTTGTAATATAAATTGTGTTACTTGCATTTGATTTATTTCCGGCAGCATCATATGCTTTTACATAAAAATTATATTGTGTTTCAGGTGAAAGTCCGGTAATATTAGCAGATGTTCCCGTAACAGTTCCGATTGAGGTTCCGTTTTGATATACATCATAACCTGTAACACCGACATTGTCTGTTGATGCCGTCCAAGATAAATCTACGGTTGCAGAGCTAAGGTTTGAAGAACTTAAATTTGAAGGAGCTGTCGGAGCTTGAGTATCACCGCCGTTCACAATATTAACGGTATAATCTTCGGTTTCTCCGTAATTGTATGTTCCGCAAGGGCTTGCAGGAATTGTATTGTATTGCATAATAACTCTCATTACCGTTTCTCCGGTTTCAACTGTAGCGGGTATGCTGATTGTTCCGCTTACCGAAGTATTTTGAGATTGAGCGGCAGTAAAAACTTGTTCGCCGGTATCGTCAAAATCTCCGTCTTTATTAAAATCAATCCAAACGGCAAAACCTTCGTCATATTTAGTTCCTGACCAAGCAGGATAAAGTGTAATATTTTCACTTCCTCCGAGGGGAATATCGGTTGACATTGAAGTGAAATCAGCATAACCGCCGTTGGCTCCGGAAGTATTATTAATTGTTCCGATTGTTACTTGGTTTAGCCATTCATCATTTACTGAATTGCCTTGTGAAGCACAATATGAAACTCCTGTGGTTGTAACATTTCCGGTAAGTTCGGTTGTATTATAGCAATTGTCTGATGTATTGTATTCATAAACAGCAAAATAATATATTGTTCCTTTGCTTAATCATGTTACGTTTACTGATGTTCCTGTTCCGTTATAAACAACAAAATTGCCGGTTCCGAGTTGAGTTCCTGAACCGAATGCAGAGTTTGCCGTGTAAGAATTTCCTGAAACCGGGTCGGAATTAACTGCTGCTCCCTGATGAGCAACAACGAGTACTTTATCTCCGTTTCCTCTGCTCCAGTTTACCGTTGCAGTATTATCACCAACGGAACTTATCGAAAAATTACTTGCCTGATAAGTCGGAGGTGTACAACTCGTACCTTGGATTGTGAAAGAGGCAATTCGTGTGCCGTGATTACTTGAACTTAAATTGTATTCTGTTGTAAACCAGAAAGTATTATCATCAACAGGGTCAACGGACATTCCGGAATAATCTCCCCAACGTTCATAAGTAGATTGCGAGTAAGAACCTGTTTTGATATTTGTTTCGGCTATATTCATTGTATTTAAAGGTGCATCAGCTGTTCTCCCGCAATATCTGATACCCGGATACGTAGAACTTCCGTCTGAAACAGAATAACCGATTGCAATTTGTCCGGAACCGTTCATTGCTATACCGGGAACAAATCTGCTGACACCGTCAGGGCTGTATGTGCTTTGTTGTCTTATACTCCAACCTGAACCTGTATTTTCTAATTCATACCATCTTATGGCTCCGTGATCAGAAGTTTGAGCTATTGTATGGGCACAAACAATTTTTTGTGTTCCGTTAAAATTACGATATTGAGCACGATACATTAAAATTGTAGATATTGCATCTAATTTTTGCGATGTTCCGGGCTGAGGAATATTTTTCCAATCACCTGAGAAGTTTCCGCTGAATGAATTTACGTTTAAAGTTTGTGTCCTTGAAAAGGTTGAGTTTGAAGTATTGTTCCAATCAACTTTACATTCATAAATATATAGAGCATCTGAAGCATTTCCTTGTCCGTCGTCTGCAACCGTTATATATTGACCCGGTGTTCCGGCAGGAGCCCAATCACCGTCATTATCAAGTGGTTGAATACAATGAAATCCGTCAAATGTAGAAGGTCTGTTCGGATTTGAAAAAGCGACCATTTGCGGATTCGGATCACCTGCAATCATTTTGCTTCGTTCGAAAACATAAACATCATTTTTACCTTTTGTGTTTGTAGCCATATAATAGCCGTCTTGCCAAATTCCGAATTTCATATAATCCGGTGTATCGTCAACGTCATAAGACCAGGAATACCAAGTTCCCGTAGGGTCTGAGGTAGTTGAAACGGCAATTAACATATAATCATTTCCGTGATTTACGGAAAACTCGGAATAAAACCAACGATTTGCATGTTCATCCCAAAGGACTATGGGGTCTCCGTCGTTATATCCCGCTCCGGGCAATGAAGAATTAAAAATTGAGTTTAAAGCAGACGGTCCGGCAGCTACACTTCCGTCGGATTTATTGTAAATTGCATAAGTAAGGTTTACAACCTGAAAAAAATAATTGGGACCGACGGCACCGTTACAGTCAGGCGGAAATGAACTGCTGCTTTGTCCTGCATAGTTATGATTCAATCCTTTTGAACCTTGAATATTTCCTTGTTTTGTTTGAATATTCGGATCAACAGGCATATTTTTAAAATCCGGAGGTTTTATGTCAGGATTTATTTTTCTGTCTTCGTACCTGTTGAAATAAAATTCTTGATTTTGCTTTTCAAAACCGGTAATGACAGGTGCATCTTTTAAGGGTTTTGAGATAGCAAATCCGAGCGGTTTTTTAACAATGTTCGGATGAACAACTTTTTGTGCTTTTACTTGTGAAAACATAAATGTTGCAAGTAAAAAAGATAATGAAATTAGTAGATGTTTGCTTTTCATAATGAAAAATATTTAATAAATAATTATTTTTTAAAGTTTTCTTTACCTGAAATTCTTTTTTTTGTTAAAATTTTCTCTTTTTGAGATTGCAATTTTACGACAGTATCTTTTATTTTATGTTCTTCTTTTTTCGGTACGGCATCGTAGCGAATTGATTTTCCGTCCCACCACATCGGTTGACCGGAATTTTTTGTATTGTTTTCATTGAACATAAAACCGTTGAGTTTTTTATCGAAATCGGCAGATAATACTTCTTTCGGGTTATCCGGATTTTCGTATCCTTTGCGAACGGCAACAGCAATCCATGTGAAAGAAATATTTCCTTTTCCTTTTCCGTTTTCGGCAACTGAAAAACCGTATGATTTCATACTTTCCAAATGTAATCCCGGAGTTTCTCCGATTGGAGTTACGGTTACCGTAACAGGTACTTTGTCGGAAATAATTGAACGGTATTTTTTATCGAAGTTTATTACGGCTTTTCCGCTTGTAAGTTTTCCTGTTCCGTGCAAATAAATTTCCGGGCTTGCGGAAACGGGAACATAGGTTACGGTTTTTTCCGGAGTGCCGTTATCTTGCAGAGAAACGATAAGATTGTTTGTGTATGTTTTTCCGTCGATGTATTGTGCAAAGCGTTCCCCCTTGGTTATTGTTCCGTATATGTTGCCTCTGAACCATGCTCCTGCAAAATCGCCGTAACTTCCTGTGCCGACACCTATTTTATGGGTATTTTTACCGGAACCTGTTCCTGTTGAAGTAAAATAACCGCCGTAATCTAAACCATCATTATTGCAATAGTATCCTAATGCTCCCCAAACAGAATAACCATACTCTTTTCCAAAAACTCCTGCTGTTCTTGTTGTGGTTGCAGCAGAAAAACCTGCAATGCCGAAAGTATAATTTTCGCTTGTTGCATTTATTGCCAAAATACCTTGGTTTGTATTTCCGTATGTATATGCATTTCCTGCATTTCCGGTACTTTCCCTGTATGCCTTTATTGCTGATTGCCCGTCAGTTGTTGAAGTCTCATTATGATAAAAATAGTTAGCCGTTGTTAACGAATTTCCGAGAATACCGTAACTGTCAGCGGAAGAATTTGTATTGTCGTAAAAATAGCCGAATACTCCGACACCGTTGTCAGAACCGCCTATAACACCGTCTCCGTTGCCGGAATAGACTATTGATCCGAGATTTGCCCCTAGACCGAGAACAGCATTTCCGTCAGATGTTCGGGCTTTTGAGTAAACACCCCAACAATTTGATGTTGATCCGTCGGTTCCGGCAAGAACCTGAATGCCGTAAACGGTTTCGGCAGTGTCAACTTCTGCTCTTATTCCCCAAGAAACTGTTCCTATACCTTTACTGTAAGCATAGGTATCTATACCTTCGGCGTCTTGAGTGTCTCCCATCCCGTAGAAAGCTCCTCCTATGGTATATCCTCTGTTGTCGGTTCCTTCGGTGTATTCGGAATATCCTTTTACTGCAGTTTGATTTCCTGATTTTGTTATAGGCACTATAAGTTGACTGTATAATGCGGAATGAGATGAAGCAGCATTATCATAAGAATAGAAATATCCTGCAGACCATTGGTCGGAATAGCCGATTATTGCAGCAACATCAGCGTCTTTAGTTGTTCGTCCGAATACGGCTGTTCGATTTTTATCGTCAACTAAGCCGTAAACAGCAGAACCTTCAATAGTTAAACCGCTTCCGGAATTATATGTTCCGTTATATCCGAGGTAACCGTATGTTTGGCTTCCGAGAACATCGGAGAATCCCACAACTGCACTTGTAGGTGAAGTAGTTGCAGATGTAACAAAATAACCTCCGTATTGATTAGAACTTCCGTCGTAATAAAAGCCGTATGTTTCACTGTCATCATAAACTCTTACGTTAGCATTTCCCTGGGGGCGTATGTAGGTTGCCGCATCGGGTTTATACCACCACATTGTTTGTCCGCTCGGCGGCGGGTCAGGAAATGCAGTCCAATCGGAAGAAATATTTTTTTGTATTCTAAATCTCCCGCTTTTTCTCTGAAACCGTAGCCTGTGCTTCCGAATGTACCGTCAAAATTGTAATATTCGCCGGAAGAAATATTATAAGTTAAATTAAGGTTACCGTCGTTTTGAAAAATCATATAATTTGTTGCACCTTTATCTATACGAAATTGACCGTTTGTGCTTAAATCAAAACTTAAGTTATAGTTATCAAAATCTATTTTAGTATCATTCAATAGAATTCCTCCCAGATGAACTGTATCAGAACTTGTTTTTGTGATACCGTTTTCAAAAGTAAAACTTCCGTTTGCAAATCTTTCCCAAGAAGTTCCGTTAAAGTAGTAATATCCGGGAGTAACATCGCCGGCAGTTGCAGTATTGTAAATCATAAGCCCTGTTGCCGGGGAAGATATACTTGTATTATCGGAAGATCCTGTTAAAGCAATATTAGGAATGAGAAGTCCTTTATTATTTACGGCACTCATATCCAATATAGAACTGGCATTCGGTGCAGCACCGCTTCCGTTGATACTGACAGATTGAGAAAAACTTAGAATTGTTGCAAATAAAAGAAAAACAGTTGTGAGTAATTTTGTGAGTTTATTAGTGTAGTTCATTATAAGATATATTAATTTCGTCAAATGAAAAAGCAATTTTATATATATTTTATTGAATATACAAATTATTTTATAATTTTTTATATTAAGATAATTAATACGTAAATACTTGAAATTGTTTTATATAATGTTATGTGTTTTTATATAACCGGTTATGTAAACTTAAACAAGTTATCATTCTTTTGCATTTTTTTCTTCTTCTTGTTCCGTTTCGCTACGCTTCATAAGAAGAAGAAGAAAAAAGAAAAGGAACAATGTGGTGAAACTAATCAAGTAAGTATGCTGATTTTAAAAAAATAAATAGGGCTTGCTGAAAAACGCTAATATATTTGTGGTTCAGTTACTTATAAGGATATTTACATATACAAGTGCAAGGTTTTTAATTCATTTTACCCTATTTCCTTGCACTTGTGTAAAATATTTTAGCTGCCC
>JAJRUH010000167.1 GCA_024277895.1 Bacteroidota bacterium
TTAGCCTGTTTTACACTTTGCAAATATAATTGAAGTATATTATTGTAATTCAGAACATTTAAGTTCAAATCATCGTTAATAATTTGTAAACTGCCGGTTAAAGGCACAAAAGACAAAGAATCATCAATACTCAGCCATTTATGATTTTCAGAATTCTGCTCCGGAAATATTTTAAGCATAGAACCTCTTACTGTCATCATAAAAATATTCAGTCTTTCCTCTACATTTATTATTTCTTTATCTAAAGCATTTCTTTCCGACACATCGGTTCGATATGCTTTTCCGGATAAATTCGACAACTTATATTGATGTTGTTCATTAAAAAAATCGTTGTAAGACGCATATTTTCCGGGAATACCGATTATATTCCTGAGGGCTTCATTTTTTATATAAATAATTTTTTGGTTTTCCCAATACACAGGTTCAACCATCATATCCAAAAACACTTGCATAGCATTTAAAGATTCTGCTCCGTCAATTTTTATTTTATTTTTTTTCGAAATCTTATGAATAACATCTGAAGCCATTGTATGCACAGGTTCAAAACGACCATCGAAAGTTTGAACAACCAAGTGTCCGAACTTATCGGCATGTTGCTTGCTTACAGGCTGTTGAGAAAATGCAGTATTGCTTAGGGCAAACAAAAGAATAATAACCGATGTAATTATTTTTCTTCCTTTTTTTGAATTTTTCACTTCTTTTCTGAGAGCAGTAAATCTGGATTTTTTTGAAAAAAAGACAATAATAAAACCCGCTAATAAAAGAATGTATGAAAAATATGTAATAAATGTTCCGACTCTGTCGCGGCTTACGGATAATATGGTTCCTTTTTCGTCTCTGTCATAAGAAGATTGAAAAAATCGGTATCCTCTGTAATCCAAAATATGATTCATATAAATTCTGTATTTTTTATTTATATTATTTTGTTTGTCGATTAATGTAACATCACTTTCATAAGATGACGGACTCATTGAGCCGGGATATCTGTCAAGAATAAAATCATTAAGATACAACGAAAAAGGCAGTTTAACCTGTTTGCTTCCGAAAGCAAATTTCAAATGTAAACCGTCAATATCATAGCTTTTTAATGCAGCAGTGTATCCTTTGCCTCCGAAAACAGGAATTTCGTGTTTTTTTCCGTTAAACTCAACGTCCGCAATAATAGCATCAACTGATTGTGTATTTGAATTTCCGGGAACATAAACTATTTTTGCTTTTTTATAAAAATGCGTTAACAAAAACAGAAGATTTCCGCTTTGATATACCGTATCGGGCGAAAAATTAACCGATTTATTACTTTGAATCGAATCCGAAATATTACTGTCTCCTATGCTTATGAATAATTCTTTATTTGACATAATCATAAGTCCCTTAGCATTTGAACCCGAAATATTGATTGCAGCAGCATCAGTCGTATTATTAAATGCAATTTTGTAACTTTCAATATTTTTTATTTCTCCGTCAAAAATATATGTATTATGCACCTGATTATTAACAGAATATCGAATAGTAATCATATCAGCACCGTCGCTTTGATTCTCCTGAATTTGTTCTTGTGCATTCGGAATATAGTCTTTAAGTATTATATTTACATTCCCTTTTTGTTTTGAAGAAAAATGAAATTTGAACGGATCTTTTCCGAATGATTTATTATTAATACGAAAATCGTAATTATAATTATCTGCAGGAGAAGATATTATAAAATACGGCTCATTTGTATAAACTTCAGAAGATGAACTTCCTTCACGGATATGCATTGTGCCCTCAAATCCGATATATCTTGTTGCGGCAGCTCCTATAATCATAACAATAAATCCGACATGAAAGAGAAAGCCTCCGATACGTTCAATTTTGTACAGTTTAAACACAACAATACTTCCAATCATATTTATAACAATTAACAGAAGTATAAATTCAAACCAATGAGCATTGTATATCAATACTTTAGCCACGGATGTGTCATAAGAATTCTCTATAAATGTAGCAGCTCCGAGTGCAAAAGCTAAAATAAACAACAGAATTAAAGTAAACTTTGATGATATCAGACCTTCTAAAAATTTTTTCATAAATTTATTTTTTAATTGAATAAAACAGACAAAAATATATAAATCTGCTGTAATTAATCATCACAGTAAAATTATTTTCAGAATACAATATTACTATTATTATTTCTTTTTGTATATGATAAATATCATAAATTTTATTAAGATTAATAGAAAATTTTTATATAACTTGCGGCATTATTTTTATTTTATTAATCCTAATAAACCAACCCAAAATGAAACAATTTATCGGAAGTATTGTAATCATGTTAACTTTAATGTCATGCCAAAACAACAATACGAAACAACCGGCAGAAAATCTTGGCAATACACATAAAGTTACAGTATTAGATGTTCTGCAAACAAATAATTATACTTATCTTTATGTAAAAGAAAATGGTGTTGATTTATGGCTTGCAGTGCCTAAAACTACAGCTCAAAGAGATGATGTCCTCTACTATGACGGCGGTATGTTAATGACAAATTTTCACAGTAAAGAGTTAAATCGAGATTTTGACAAAGTCCTTTTTCTGGACGGTATAAGAAAAACTTTAAAGCCCGAAACTGCAGATGTCTCAAATATGCATGGTTCCAAAATGTCTAAAAATATAATACCGAAAATCAATAAAGAGGAAGTTAACATAAAACCTGTTTCCGGCAGTATTTCTATTGAAGACTTATATAAAAATAAAACAAAATTTGCGAATAAAACAGTTACGATAAAAGGTAAAGTAACTAAATTTAATGAGGCCATAATGAATAAAAATTGGGTTCATATCCAAGACGGTACTGAATTCAACGGTAATTTTGATTTGACCGTAACAACACAAGCAGTTGTTAAAGTAGGAGACACTGTTATTTTTAAAGGAAAAATTGCTTTAGACAAAGATTTTGGTTACGGCTACTCATACAAAGTATTAATGGAAGACGGTATATTACAATAACAAATTAACAGTTCCCTGATTAGTCAGGAAAATATAAAATAAACAGTCCTGTCAAAAAAAAGACCGGACTGTTTATTTTCAAGATTACACAATAAATATTAAAATAGGGCTTGCTGAAAAACGCTAAATATGGTGTAATTCAACACTTTATACTTGTATTTTTGTGATAAAGTGCAAGGTTTTTGAATGAAACATCTTGAAATCATTGCACTTTTTTTGATAAAACTATCAAATTTTTGCTGCTCAGCGGCACATCTCTTTTGTATTTTGTTCAATTTGAAGTATTTATATACATCTACATCTCACAAAATCCAAAATAGACGCACATCTGAGCTTTTCAGCAAGCCCTAAAATAATTCGCTATGGCATTCGGAGCAAGACATTTCTTTCCAAGCCTTATCTATATCAACAGGATGAACAAATTCCAAAGAACTGTCAACGGGCACATCATGATTTAACTTATTTTCAATTTTTTCTGCAACAATAGAATGGCATAAATTACAATCATTTCTGATAATTGTACCGTCCTCAGCAGCCATATTACCGGAATGACACCTGAAACAACCTTTAGTCTGCTGATGACCGATATGGTTTGCGTAGGATGTATTGTAAACGTTCATTTCAGGAAAACTGTTTTTGCTGAATTCGTTTTGGATTCCTGCAATGGCTTTCTCTATCGATTTTTTTTGAGCTTTATAAATATCAGGATGTTCGTCTTTATAAAAACTTGTAATTTTATCCTTTATATAGTTTAACGATGAATCAGTCGTTGAAGTTCTTACGGTTAACACTTGCATTGATATTTGTTTAATAAATTGAAGATCTTTGGGTATTATTCCTTTATTTATACCGTCATCAACATAATCCGAAGGTGATTTAAACGAGTGAGAAGGTCTGTTATGACAATCCATACAATCCATTTCGGAAATTTGTAATTGTAAAATTTTATCAGAAGCAAGAGGTTCGTTAACATCCTGAAATACTGTAACTTTTCCCGTTTCTAAATTGGTGTATTTTACCCAAGGAATAGTATCTTTATGATTTGATCTTGAAATATATTCAATTTTAACATCAGGGTTAATATGCCAATGGATACCTTCGGCATGTCCGAGAGCACTTATTCCCGAAGAAATTTTCATTTTTAATGTAATATCGCATTCGCTGTTAACAGTATCAGCAATATAACTCCTTATGGTAACCAGTTTATTAGGATAAAACTTATCCGGCCAGTGACATTTTTCACAAGTTTCTCTTGCCGGTCTTAAGTTACTGATTGGTGTCGGAATGGGTTTTGAATATTTATCAAATAATACTGAATATACTTGATAAAGACCTGAAAGTTTTGATTTCACATACCAATCAGCCCCTTCACCTACATGACATTCAACGCATTTGACACGAGCATGCGGTGATTGCAGGTAGGCAGTATATTCAGGATTCATAACTTTATGACATAATTGACCGCAAAATTTAACTGATTCGGTATAATGAAATGCTTTATAACTTCCTATACTGCTGGCGAATAATATAATGAATGAACCGGTAACAAAAACAATCATTGCATTCCTGGTACTCGTTTTATTCAAATCAATCACTTTCCATCTATTCTCAATAATTCCGGTTTTTTTCTCTCGTTTGTTTTTCAATATCATCCCGAGGGGAATCATTAATAACCCGATAATAAAAATACCGGGCAAAAGTATGAATGTAATTAACCCCAAATAATTTCCTGATTGTGTGAAAAATGTTGTTATCACAAAAAGAAAAACTATCAGAAGAAACGTAAACCCGGCAATTAAGCTGCCGAAAAAAGAAGTCGTATTGTAATAAGAATTTGGTAATTTCATATTTTATTGCTTTATATTATTGTTTTAAATCAATTTTTATAATTATTGCAAATTTAATATTTTTATTTTATCCTGAAAGCAGAGAATAAATAATCAGAACTACTAATATAATACCGACAGACAGAAAAATAAATCCGAAGAATTTTATTATTCTCATTCTCAATTTTGAGAATGCTCTTTTTGATACGAGTTTTTCAAGTTTGCCTGACTTTTCAAGTTCCTCATATTCAGCTGATCTGTCTTTTTTATATTCTTCAACAGGAACATGACCGGTAAAAATAACCGTATCCATAGGGAATGATTCAGGGCGTAAATGCGTATTGAAAAAATGAACCGTAAATATAAATCGGACAGCAAGCAATGCCTCATCACTATGAATAATTTGTGCAACATTTATAAACTTTCCGGGCAGAACTCTTGCAAATATTTCCGGGAACCATAACATCAAACCGGTAAATCCGATTACGGCAACTCCCCAAAACACAGCCATATAATCAAACTTTTCCCAATAGGTCCATCTTCCGTATTTTGGTCGGGGTCCTTTGCCGAAAAACCATTTGATTGAATTCACGAAATCTTTCACATCCTTTTTATTAAACATTAAAGAATCAGCTCCGAAAATAAATTCTCTAAGGGTCTTTTTTCTTTCAATTTTTTGTTTAAATAATGAATACAAATGATAGCCGAAATAGCCGAAAGTAATTACGGCACCTATTCTATGAATTGTTCCGGCTCCTCTTACCCCTCCAAAAATTTTAATCATAAATTTTGCCCAATTCATATCGGAAAATTTCAACATCATACCGGTTAATGCCAACATAAGAAAACTTATTATAATGAATATATGGGTAATACTCTGACTTTTTGTAAATCTTCTGAAATACTTTTGTTCACCTTCTGTTTTTATATGTTTTTTACGCTTTCTTTCTCTGAATGACCGAGGGAACCATAATAATGTGTGAATACCGAAAAATCCGAATACGGAAATAAGCAGTATGGTCATTGCCCAATAGGTATAATATAAAAGCGGAAATTTTTTCTCATTATAATGTGTTGCATGGGTTAAGTATCCGGTAAATCTTTTATTGGCATCTTTATGGCATTTTTGACAAGTTGCTACAATATTATTTTTGTTTATTGTAGATTTCGGATTACTCATATCCAAAATATTATGTGCTCCGTGACAATCAGAACATTTTGCCGAACCGTCATAACCCAGTTTGTATGCTTGCCCGTGATAGGTTTTGAGATAAGATTTTGCAAGTTTCTTATGGCAGGAACCGCATTGGTTAATAATTTGATTCATAAATTTATCTTGCTTAACATCAGATATTTTGTGTGCTGAATGACAATCAACGCATTCCGGATATTTCTTTTTTCCGACATGGTTAATGGCATGATCACTCTGAATATATTCATCATAAATTCCTTTATGACAAACGGCACAAGTAGAAGGAATATTTTTGGGATATACAGAGGAGCGCTTATCGGAGGCTTTTAATTCATAATGACTTGTATGACAATCCGTACAAACTGCACTTACTAATAATCCTTTTTCAGTAACACCCTTTCCGTGTACACTTTTTGAATAATCCGAATACGCATTTTTTTCAATCAAATTAGTATTTTTATCAGCTTTCCCTTTTGTTCTATGACAAGAACCGCACAAAGTCGGTATTGAAGATCGAAAAATAGGTGAAGTATCATCAGATTTAACTTTTATTTTATGTGTGCCGTGACAATCAGTACAATATGGGGCATTCTTGTTTTTGTTCAGATAAGCTGTTCCGTGACCGCTTTCGTAATATAAATTTGCTATTTCATTATGACAATTTGAGCAATCAACTTTCCCGATTCCTCTACAAGGTATTTCCTGGTCATAATGTATTTCGGTATGACACTTAACACAGGTTATTCCTTTATGCGCATAGTCGTTAATATCAGAAAGTTCGACTTTTAAAGAAACTTTCTTTCCGTTAACCATTTTAAAAATATCGTTTTTCCCGTGACATTTTAAGCACGATTGATTTGACATTGTTCCTGCAACATCCGAAATTTTAATGATATGAGGCGGATGACAATTTGTACAAGACGGAATAACTCCGGGTCTTGAACTCCATAGTTCTTTGTTAATAATTTTTTTGTGAACATCTGCAATTTTTGTATGACATTTCATACATGTTGCTGCAATATTATTAGGTGCTACCGATGATAACTTATTAGTATGAGGTAAAATAAGATGATTCCCATGGCAATCGTTACAAGTAGCCGTAACAATAAGCCCGCTCTTATACAGTCCCCTACCATGAATACTCTGACTGTAATTTTTGAGAATGTTATGTTCCGAAATGTTATGAACTCTTTCGACAGGAGCTCCTTCTCTGTGACATTTCCCGCATAATGCAGGAATATTCATTTTATAAGTTAAAGACTTTTTATTGCTTCCGGAAAGAATATTATGCGTACCATGACATTCTTTACAATTTGGTGCATATAAATCACCAATTCTCAACTGTCGCCCGTGAATTCCCGAATAGAAATTGCGGCTTTCACTTTTATGACAGATTCCGCAATTTACGTTTTTAAGGTCTTCAGGGTGCGGAAAATCAGAAACATCAGCATCTGTATGACAAG
The DNA here is from genome assembly GCA_024277895.1 of Bacteroidota bacterium. Lineage (GTDB taxonomy): Bacteria > Bacteroidota > Bacteroidia > Bacteroidales > JAADGE01 > JAADGE01. The sequence goes on from JAJRUH010000167.1 coordinate 7,468, forward strand.
AAATACATTTAAGTTTTTTATGAACAGAGTTTTTAAGTATTCGCATATTAACAAAAACCGAAATTGTTTTACCTTGACTTTCCATCGTCAGTCCTTTATCATCATGACACATCAAACAATCTTCGTTGGTTTGTGCGAAAATATTTAATGTCAGAAAAAGAAGAAGACAATTAAAAAACAGTAATCTCAAGAATTTTACAGGTTTAAACATAAGTATTAAATTTTGTGAAAACGGCAAACATTATGTTATTTTAAAATATTATTATATATCAATGTTATATTCTTAGTAATTTATAAAAGCATCATTCAGTTTCAATGTTATTATCTGAAATATATTTCTGTAAATCTTCATCTTTTTCAATTTCAGACATAAAAAAGTCTTCTGCATTTATTCCTTTTTTCTCAATTGCCGTAATAAAAAATTTTGTAAAATAGCTCATCTTTCTTTCTTCTTTTTTACCGTTCTTAATTTTAAGCCATTCAACAATTACTTTTTTAAAGCGCAAATAATGTTCATCTTTATAATGTTCTAAAGTCATTTGTCCGTCGATAACAGTAAAGTTTAAGGGATATTCTTTCGGTCTGAACATAACAAAAAACCAGTGCCATATTATAATAGCAAGAGTTGCCAATACAGCTTCATAAAAGTGAATAATTTCACTTACTTTGATAAACCAAACCGGTGCCCAATTTCCGACAATTGTAGGAAACCAAAGAACAAATCCGGTTATTACCATAACAATAGTTCCCCAAATAAGAGCCCAATATTCGGCTTTTTCAATATAGTTAAAATTTTCAAAATCCGGATGTTTCTTTCTTAATCTCAGATAATACAATATATTTTGTCCGGCAGCTTTAATATCATTAAATCTTGGTAACAACCCGTTCAGAAGAGATCGACCTCGCTTTGTAACAATTAAATATACAATATGATATATTGATAATGCTATCATAACTATGGCAGCAATTCTGTGAACAATTCGTCTGACATTTTCATCGAATCCTATATTTTGAAGAATGTCGGCAAACCAAGAATCCGAATATTTTAACAGAAATCCGGATAACGACAATACAATAAAAGAAGTCAACAAAAAAGTATGTTGGATAAGTTCGTTGAGAGTAAATCGAGGAATTCTGATTTGTGATTTTTCATGTTTGTGTTTTTCTTTCAAATCGTGAATAAAAATAATCACATTATGCAAAATCATTCCGCCGATAACAATAAAAATAAGCCATAAATAGATAGTTTTTACAATATTTTCGATAAATTTTGCAGAATGCGTTTCCTCACTTACATGGGTATAGCTTTGAGAAAAGACCTTTGTTGCTTCAGGATGACATTTTTTACAGGTGTTCGTCAGGTTTTTTTTATTTATTGATGATTCGTCGGAATAAGCGGGCAATATCTTATGAACTCCGTGACAATCAACACACATTGCCGCCTGCAGGTTTCCGAATGAAGTTGCTAAGCCATGGTAACTGTCTCGATAAGACAAAACATTTATTCCGGTTAATCCGTACTTTTGTGCCGACAACATATTGTTATGGCAAACAAGGCAGGTATTATCTTGTAATTTTTTTACGGCAGCTCTGTCGTTAATCATATTAACAGCTTTTATATCATGTTCGCTGTGACAATCGTTGCATGTAGGTGCTTTACGAACACCTTTTTTTACAGCAATCCAATGTATAGATTGCATATATTCTTCGGCAATTTTTTTATGACATTTTGAACAAGTAATCGGAACTTGAGTGGCGGAAATTGTTGAGTTTTCTTGTATTCTGTTCTTGATATTATGAACACCGTGACAATTAATGCAGCTGGGAGCTTTTGTACTTCCGGATGCTAATAATTTACCGTGAACAGAAATCGAATACATTTTCCCGGGAGTTTTTAAGGCAAATAAATGTTTCCTTGTAAAATTTACATCATCATGACATTTTCCGCAAGTTTTTACAAGATTTTTAGGATTTGCAGTGCTGCTGTCTGAAGTAACCTTATAAATAAGATGAGACCCGTGACAATTCCAACATTTTGCGGCATCGTCTATTCCTTCTTCAAGTGCAACACCGTGAATACTTTCTTTATGTTCTGCGGTAATTTTAGGATGACAAACAAAGCAGTCGGCAGTTTTATTTTTTATATTTCCTTTTTGATGTAAATCTATATTATTAGCTATAAATCCATGACAATTTGCACAAGTCAAGTTATTGTGTACGGATTTTTTTAACTCAATTGTATAACTTTTTCTCTTATGGCATTTTTTACAAGATTCATTTACTTGTGAATTTGTATGATATGCCGCTGACAGAACATTTTCTTTATGACATTTACCGCATAATTCTTTTGATTTATTTTTTATTTTTGACGGGTTTTTTACATAATGTGTATTATGGCAGGTTTTACACGTAGGCGGATTATCACAAGTTTTTTTTAATATCCGTTTATGAATATCATTTTTGAGTTGTTCGGAATAACCGGCATGGCAACTTCCGCAATCTACTTTAGATAACTTTTCGGAATGAGGGAAATCAATAACCTTTGCATCCTTATGACAAGAGATACAAGTCATATTTTTATGTACCGAATTTAAGAGGAGTTTTTGATTCACATACATTGATACTGTCTTTCCGTTTTTAACAGCAGTCAATGTTTTATCATCGTGACACATCAAACAATCTTCGTTGGTCTGTGCGAACAGATTATTTAAAAGAGAAAGTGAGAATAATAAAATAAACAGTAATTGCTTGTAATTAAACATGTTCATGACTTTAAGAGTTTTTATTGTTAAATATCTGTTTTATAACTATTTAGCATTAAGTTTAAATTCTACTCGCCTGTTCAGTGCACGACCTTTTGCAGTACTGTTTGTATTGCAAGGTTTTGATTCACCGTAAATTTCAATTTTTAATCTTTGAGGCAATATCCCTTTTAAAATCAACAACTCCCTGACTGCTTTTGCACGTTTTTGAGCTAAAATAATATTACTGTTGTATGAACCGACATTATCGGTATATCCTTGAACAGTAATTTGGCTATTAGGATATTTTCCCAAAAAATTAATAATTTGTAATATCTCTTTTTGGTAACGAACATTGATATTAAATTTTGCAGTTTCAAAATATACTTTTACAGAACTGATTTTTTTAAATTCTGCCTCTGCTGAAATTGCCGGATTTAATATTCCGGATTTGTCTTTTTCAATATTATCATTCTTAACGGGTACAACACTAACGACATCAACGTTTTCAGCGGGTGTTTTTATAAATATAGTTGTATCGGCTGAATTGTTTTCAATTTTTACAGTATCATCTGTTATTTCGTCTTGTATTTCATTTTTCAAAACAACAACAGAGTCTTTTTCCTGAACAGGAGTATCAGAATTATTTCCGATGTTTATCGTATCTTTAATAATTATACTTTCGTGGGTATCAGTGACAGAATCTTTATTTTGGTAATTGATAACGGGTTTGTTCTCTGTTTTTATCGTATCATCTTTTATTTCATCTTTCAAGATAACAGCGGAATCTTTTTCCCTGACAAGGTTAGGATTGCTGTTAATGTTTACCGTATCGTTAATATTTAGATTATTCGTTGTTGTATCTTCAGTTTTTGTAAAATAGTTTATCGGATTGACTCGGTCATATTTTTTTTGTGAATGGCAACCGTTTCCGCAAGAACCTCCTGTTTTAGTAAAAGCAAATCTCATAGGCATTACCCAAGTTCCGAAAGATGTCCTGTTTTTGATTAAAAATTTATTGTTTGCAGCATGGACATCATGACAAAAAACACAACTTCTGCCCTTTTCTCCGTGAATATGCAGATAATGTAGGTTTCGGTTTCCGTTTCTAAAATCAGTTGCTGTTTCGGTTCTTTTTTCTGTAAGTAATCCGCTGTCATGACATTCAAAACATAAAGCAAAATTTTCCGGTTTTGCTTCAACATATTCCTTTGAAGGAAAGGCTTCAGACAGAAGAAAGTTATTTTCGGAAGCATGCGGTTTATGACAATTTATACAATTGTCTTTCACAGGTTCATGTATATACGTACTCTCCTCAAGATGTTTTTTGATATCGGGGATTGTACCTTTTTCGGTTGAAATAGTATCGTTATGACAGCTTAAACAAAGTGCGTTTTCAGTCTTCAGTAAAATATTATTATTGTCCGAAGCATGAGGTGAGTGACAATTCAAACAATTTTTATCTTCTTTAACAGGCAAATGAACAGTTTTGGCAAGTTTAATTTCATCTTGAATATCACTATGACATTCATAACAAAGATTTGGTGTTTTTTCTGTTAATAAATTTTGATTAGGAGAATTATGGGGTTTATGGCAATTCCCGCAATCATCATCAAAAGCAGGGTGAACATACTTTTTTGTACCGGCGTTTTTTAAATCGTCATGACAGGTATAACAAAGTTGAGGTTTACTTTCCGTGAGTAAATTCAAATTGTTTGATTGATGCGGGTCATGACAATCAGTGCATTCCGAAAATTCAACAGGAGCATGAACTACATCATTTTCGGCAATTTTTAAATTATGACAATTCTGACAAAAATGGTTATCCGGATTTTTAATAAGCAATGATCTGTTTGATGATCCGTGGGGTGAATGACAAGTTAAACATCCTTTAGTTTTTATCGGTGTATGAACATACTTTTTATCTGACTTTGATTCATGACAATTATAGCATAAATCAGGCATTTGCGAAACAAGAGTAAATCCTTTTACATTACTTCTCGGATGTTTTTTTCCGGTGGGTTGGTGACAATTTTCACAATCATCTTCGGCTGCTGCATGAACATAATTATACTTTATTTTATCGCTGTGGCAGAAAGTACATTTTTTATCTTTCCCTGTCTGAAATATATCATTTGTTTTATTAACATTAATCGTTTCAGAATTAAGAACTGCAAATGAACCGAATGCAATTATTCCGGAAGATAAAGTTATGAGTAATATTTTAAATGATAAATTCATAATTCTTATATTATCTGATATATTCTTTCTTACCGTGACAACCCGGGAAACAAGAACCTCCGGTTTTAACAGGTTTATAGTTTAAATTCATTTCCCAATTTCCGAAATTTGCTTTTTCTCTGATAAGATGTTCATTTTGTGATGCATGCAGGTCATGACAAAGGTTGCAATTTCTGCCCTTGTCCCCGTTAATGTGTAAAAAGTGTAAATTTTCATTGCCGTTTCTGAAATTTGTTCCGGTTGTTGTGTTTTTATCTGTCAATAAACTGCTGTCGTGGCATTCAAAACAGAGAGCAAAGTTTTTTACTTTTGCCTCAACATATCTTTTATTCGGATAACTTAAATTTAACAGATAATTATTATCGGAAAAATGCGGAAGGTGGCAAGCTCCGCAACCGTCAAGTTCAATGGGTGCATGAACAGATTTTCCGTTTTTGATTTTATAATAAATATTTTCAATAGTTTTATTGCCGGTTTTAATCTTTTTGTTGTGACAGGAAAAACATAAATCATTATTCTTTGCAATCAGTAATTTGCTGTTATTTGAGGCATGGGGTGAATGGCAGTTAATACAGTTCTTTTTATCAAATATCACATTATGAACCGATTTAGATTTTTCTGCATCAGCAAAACCGTCATGACAGTTAAAACATAAATCAGGTGTTTTTTGTATTAAGAGATTATTAACTGGCGAAGAATGGGGATTATGACAATTTGCACAATCATCTTCAAACGGCGGGTGAATATTCTCCATTTTTGCTTCTTTTTCTTTATCTTTATGACAGGTAAAGCACAGTTTCGGTTTTTTTTCAATAAGAAATTTATCATTATCGGATTGATGCGGGTCATGACATTCATTACATTTACCTTGTTTAACAGGTTGATGCATAATATCTGTTTGCGGAATTTCTAAATCATGACATTCGAAGCAAAGTTTTGATACAGGTTTTTCTGTTAACAAAAATTTATTTGGTGAGCTGTGCGGAGAATGACACATAATACATTCACCTTCTTCTGCAGGCGGGTGAACATGCTTTTTGGTGTCTTTTCTGTCGTGACACATATAACATAAGTCCGGTATTTTATCGCTTAATTTAAATCCTTTTTGGTCGGCAAGCGGGTGTTTGTTCCCGTTACTTTCATGACAGGTTGAACAATCTTCGGCAGCTGCGTGAACAATTTTATCGGCTATTAGTTTTTTGTGGCAGCTAGTACATTGCGGTTGATCTTCCTGACAGAAAAGATTCAATGAAAACGAAAGGAATACAATTCCTGAAATTAAATATTTGATATATTTTTTATACATTTTCATTAATCTTAAAATTTTCTGATTAACCTGAAATAGACTCCGGAATAGTTATGCTTATTCCCTAAAAAATCGCGGTTATATTTTTCAAATCCGAGAGTTGTAAATAATTGGCGAAATTGAGATGTAATTTCTAATCTTGCCGTTAATAGGTTCAAATTAATTCCGGAACCGATTTGTTTACGATACCCTACATCTAAACTTGCTTTTGTTGAAGCCAAAATTCTGTAAACTGTTTTTGCGGAAATATCCGAATAAATATTTCTGACATCATCATTAACCAAGTAATAATTTCTGATATTACTGTTCAGGGAAACCAATATTTTTTCGTTGAAGTTTTTCTGAACGGTAATATAATACCGTATCATTTTATAAGGAATTATGGTGCTTATATAATTGTCAAACTCAATACCGGCTGTTGCAAATTTAACGTCTGCGTGAAATCCGTATCTATATTGCGTATAATAATTCAATATTAACAAATCTACATTTTGTTCGTTTACAAAATTTTGATTTGAAACATTGAAATAAAATTCCAATAATCTTTTCCAAAGTGAAACACTTGCAGAGAATTTATTTAAATTAGAATCATAATTATATGTTTCGGGCAGATTAACAGTGTAATCAACATTTACTTCTGCGTTATTTGCAATTTGTCCGCCGGGAAAACGTTGGATTTCAATATAATTATTCCGTTCAATAAGAATATAATCTATATTTTGCTGATAAATAATTGAACCGGAGATATTCGATACAACTATTGAAGAAATATCAATATAAGGTCTGTTTAGTAATACAATCTGCCCGTCTGTTAATATATGATTTTCATTTATAATTTGAATTGAAACCGGACTGCTTACGGTATTGAAATTTTCTCGTCGATAATTATAAGATAAATTAAGTCTTCCTTTGAAAGGGATTTTTTTTGTATAATAAATATCTCCTCCGAAAATATTATATGTTTCTTGATATATTGAATATGCCGTTTTTCGGTATTCATAAAAAATATCTGTATTTAAACTTAAATATAACTTATGTCGAAGGATGCTTTTTATGTCGTTAACAGCTGTATTTTGGATTTCTTGAATTTGATTAATATAATTGTAATTACTGCTGAATGTAAAATTCTCGGGAAGTTTTAGTAAAAGGTTTTCGTCAGCAGCAAATTTGATGTAATTAATCGAACCTTTTTGATTTCGATAAGACACTCGAGAACGAAAAGTATATCTTTTTTTTGTATCAAAATTAAAATAATCGTTAAGTGTTATATAGTCCGACACGGTATGAGTCTGATATAAATTCACATAATTGTAAAAATAATTATTGTGCGAATATTCCAACTCGTGTTTATCCGAGGAGTAAAATGATTTAGAAATTCTTGCGGTAAAATTAATTTGATCCATCGAAGAAACCCTGCCGCTTTCGGTTTCTTCCTGAGTCCATTTTGTTTGATTAAAACTTAAATTAAGCGGAAGAATTTTATTAGAATAACTTAACATACTGCCGAGTTGTTTTGAATCTGTTTTAATATTTGTCAGGTTTTCTCTGTTACTGTATATTTGACTGAAATTGGCAGAAGTATTTAAAGAAATTATTTTGTTGTTGAATAAAGTTGTTCTTATATTCAGTCTTTTCATTGTTCTGTTTTCGGATTGATCCGGAATTACGATAAAATTTTCCTTAATAAAATCGGGATTATATTCCGCATCAATATTTAATAATAAGAAATTCGGTTGCCAGATATAACTTTCGGAATGAATAAGACCTCCCAAAGAAAAGCGCGAGCTGTTTTGAGTATCTTCAATATAATCGGAAAATATATTTTGTTTTCGAAAATGTCCGCTTGTTCTGAATTCTCCGGAAAAAGACAGCGGTTTCCAAAAAAAGTATTTATCGGAAGCAAAGAATGTTCTTTCTTGTGAAAACATTTCACCGAAACTCACCGTAAATAATAATATTGCCAAAAGAAATTTCAAACTTTTTAATTTTAATTTAATATATATTTATCATCTCCGCCATGCGGATTATGGCATTCAGTACAATTCGTATCTCCTATTCCTTCGTGATTTTCATTTTTTAAAACTGATTTCTTAATATGACATTTACAACAAAGACTTTGACCCGATAACAACAATTTATATTCTGTTTTTGAATTATGTGAGGCATGACAAGCATTGCAAAGTCCGCTTGAAACCGGACCGTGTAAATATTTATATGTTTTTGAAAAATCATCATGACACACGTAACAACTCCCTTTTTTTAATAAATATGTATTTTCTTCTCCGTGAGGATTGTGACAAGAAGTGCAATTTGATGTTTCGGCAACTGAATGAATATCATTATCAGCTATTTGAGGATTATGACAATTGAAACACAATTCTTTACCTTTTCTTAACAGTAAATTCGGCAATTTAGATTTATGCGGATTATGACATGCCGTACAATAGCCTCCGGCAACCGGTCCGTGAATTACAGAATAATTATCTTCAAAATTTTCATGACACGAATAACACAAACCGGGTTGAGACATTAAAACTTGTCCGGAATTATTATGGCAACTGTTACAACTTCTCTCCTGATAAGGCGGGTGAAAGTACGTTTTCGGTTTATTAATGTTTGCCGCAATATTCAAAATTTTTGTGCTGTCGATTGCAGATGAATCTTTTATTGCAGTATTTTCAGAAAGATTAGGATCGGGAACTCCGTCAAATATAAATGATAAAACTTCATATCGTGTTTGTATTGAACATGCCGTAAAAAATAATACAATCATAATAAGCAAACTGAGTATGAATTTTTGGTATTTTTGCATACAAATTTTATAAATGGCTTTTAGTTTTTCAGTTCTATTCTTCCGTAAACATTAATTTTATCCGGACCGTATTGATTTGATACAAGAATAAGATATTTAAGATTATATTCAGGATCAACATATTTTTCAAAATATTTAATATCTTCGTAACTGATTGTTATAGAGGCAGGCAGATACATATAACCTTTGCCATTATACGGATTACCGAAATATAATAACAGTTTATTATTTTTATTAAAAATTTGTACATTTCCGAATGCTGCATCAACTACGTATAAGTTTTCGTCATTATCAACAGCAATTCCCTTAGGAGCGGCAAATTGTCCGGGAAAAGTTCCCTGACTCCCGACAGAACTTAAATATTTTCCTGTTTTAGAGAAGATATTTATTTTAAAACCTCCGAAATCACTGACGTAAACTCTATCATTTGTAACACAAATTTCTTTAGGCTGATATAAATAACCCTCATCACCCGGAGAAACATCAGGAAAAGAAGCAATAAGTTTATGGGTTTTGTCATTAGCAAAAACATCTATTTTATGATTAGCAAAATTTGCCGTATAAATCTTATTATCAGAAACGAAAACATCAATCGGTTTAAAATTCTCTGCATCACCGAAAGCATCATAATAATTACCGTTATTATCGAATATTACAATTTGTTGCCTGCCGGAATCGGCAATGTATAAATAGCCTTTTTCATCTATGTAACAATTTACCGGTATTTTAAGACTTCCCTTTCCCTCAGGTTTAAAATAATTAAATGTGTGTTTTTCTAAATCAATTATTTCCAAACCCTTTGTTCCTATATCACAAACATAAATTTTACCGAATCTGATTTCTACTCCGAAAGGTTTTATTATTGCTCTCGGTTTTTCTTCACCTATAATAAATTTAGAAAATTTTGATTGTTTTCCCGTAATATCTGCTGAACTGCTGACAGATGTCAAAAACTGAATTCTTGCAGTATCAGGAGGTGCGGGAAAAACAATAACAGTTTCCTCTTTCGGACTTCTGTTTAATTGAAATACTTTGCAGGATTCTGTTGCAAACGTAAAAATTAAAAGCAAAATAATTATTGAAACGTTTTTCATATTCAAGATTATTGAGAAATTTGAATACTCTTTTTAGATTAACTTATTAAAATACTGTCAAAAAAAATTGATAATCTCAAGTGTTATAAACAATTCCTTTATTTTAAAATAAATATTTATTAAATTACTTGTTATCATACAGTTAATATTAAAAAAAGGTGATTTTATCACCTTCTCTTTATTTGTTGTGTGAATAATAATTTGGTTATTTGTTATGACAAGTTAAACAAAGCTCACTGTTAGTATTATCCTTTCTTAATAAATCTGAGACACCTGTTACTCCGTGCGGATCGTGGCAAGATGAGCATTCCATTTGATCATTTCCGACACCTGCCAATAAATCAACATTAATATTACCGCCTAAACCGGATGCTGTTGTTGTGGGATCAAATAAACCGCCGTCAGCCGTAGCTAAAGCTGCGTCATAAGTAAATGAAATAGGATGATCGTTAGAAAGATCTGTTCCTAAATCAGCAGCAGGATTTACACTGCCGATTAAAGATGCCGTATTTGCTCCTCCGACATGTGCATTCAGGTTAACTGACCCGTCATGACAACCTAAACATTTTAGAGAAACTCCGGAGGGTTGACCCACAGTTGCATTAAGAGTTCCGGTATTTGAATAAACTGTAAAAGAACCTGCATTTGCTGTTGCATCGTGACTCCATAAGGGAGCATCTGCTGATACCAGTGCATTATGAGGTGTGTGGCAAGGTCCGCAAGCTTTGTTTGAGCTCATAGTATTCCAAGAATCACCCACAAAGTTGTGTAATGTGGCACTGATTTGTCCAAAACTCATTGCTGTTACAGCAACAAATAATATCATTAAACTTAATTTTTTCATAATTCTGAATTTTATTTAAATATCTGTAATTTTCAGAAAATAAAACAAAAGGTAAGCCAAAATCATAATTTCAGAGAATGTGGTCAGATAATCAATTTATCATTTTATATTATAACAATAATGTTAGTTGAGTAAATATGTATATCTTGTCCGGGAAGTCGTAAAATCATAACATATAAAAGGTTCCGGGAGAAATTTTAATAATTTTAATTTTAATAATTACGAAACTTTTAATGTGTTGGAAAACATAAATAAATTTTAAATTTTAAAAAAACATATCGGGAAAAAGTTTTTAATCATTCAGGCAGGGCTATTTGCCCCGCTTACCGGGGTATTTAACCCTATTCAATCATAATTTATGTTTTTTCTTTTTATAACGAAGTGTATCTCTTGAAATTCCAAGTAATTGAGATGCTTTTGTCTGATTATTATTTGTTTTTTGCAGAGCTTGTTTAAGAAGTTCTTTTTCAAAATTTTCCAAAGACATCCCTTCGTCAGGGATTACAAAATTATACGGGTGACAATGTTTTTCAAGTTGAGAATTTTCTCTTATTTCTCCGGGAAGACTGTCTTCCTGCAAAACAGAACCCGACTCCAAGATTACAGCTCGCTCCATAACATTTCTCAACTCTCGTATATTCCCCGGCCAATCATATTTCATCATTAACTCAAGCACTCCGGGTTCAACACCTTTGATTTTTTTTCTGAATTGAAAATTAAACTGCTCAATAAAAAAATTAATAAGTTCGGGAATATCTTCTTTATGTTCTCGAAGTGTGGGAATTGTTATTTGAAAAACTTTTAATCTGTAATATAAATCTTCCCGGAACAGTTTTTCTTCAACAGATTTTTTTAAATCTTTATTAGTTGCGGCAATAATTCTTATATCCACAGGAATATCAACAGTTCCGCCCAGTCGTCGAACAGTTCTGTTCTCAAGAACACTCAACAATTTTAATTGTGTTGTTTGATTAATTTCTCCTATTTCATCCAGAAATACAGTTCCGCTTTCGGCAACTTCAAACAGTCCTTTCTTTTGTTTCTTGGCATCCGTAAAAGCACCTTTTTCATACCCGAATAATTCGCTTTCTAACAAAGTTTCCGGAAGCGACGAACAATTTATGGTTACGAAAGGTTTGTCTTTTCTGTTACTTTCATTATGAATTGCTCTTGAAAATAAATCTTTTCCCGTACCGCTTTCCCCGAGAAGAAGAATTGTTGTAGTTTCGGTTTTTGCAATTTTTTTTGACAGCTTGATTTTATTAGTTATCTCTTCTGAACTGCCTATAATTTGTTTAAATGTTACACAGTCTTTCCTCTCTCTTCTAAGCAGCTGAATTTCTTTATCTTTATTAATCTTTTCCTTTATATTCTCTATGATTATATTTATTTCTTCAAAAGAAAAAGGTTTGTTAATATACTCATAGGCACCTAATTTCATTGCTCTAACAGCTATATCCACAGATTCGTATGCAGTCATAAAAACAATAACAGCCTCATCATCAATTTCTTTAATTTTCTTGAGAACTTCTAAACCTTGCATTTTAGGCAGTTTATTATCTAAAAACACAATGTCGGGTTGTTCCATTTGAAAGGATTCAATTCCGTCTTCTCCCGAACCGGCAGTATATACTTTAACATTTTCAGAATTTAATTTCTTTTGAAAAGACCATCTTATCAGCTTTTCATCATCAACTATTAATATTTTAAGAAGTTTCATAAATATTCCCGTTAATTAACCGGCAGTTTAAATTTATAAGGGTCAAAAATACAAATTTATTGTAAACCTGAGTTCGATATAACAAATATATTAAATCCGAATTTGTAAATATTAATTAAGAATATTTTTAAGATTCATTAACGGGGAGAATGATTGTAAATACGGTTCCTGTTCCGACCTTACTTTTAACGGTAACAGTTCCTTTATGATTTTCAACAGTATCTTTAACAATAGCCATACCTAATCCGGTGCCTTCGGTTTTAGTAGTGTAAAAAGGTTTGAAAATTTCATTAATTTTATCTTCGGGAATCCCTATTCCGTTATCTTCTATTGAAATTTCAACGGTTTTATTTTTTTTATTAAATGCTGTTCTGTAGGCAATAATTCCTCTTCCTTCAATTGCTTGTATCGAATTCAAGCTTAAGTTAATAAGAACATTCTCAATCTGTTCTTTATCAAAATTGAATACGGGAACATCTGTTTGCAATTCCAATACAAATGTAATCCTGTTTGTACTTGATTGATTTTTTAAGAAGAAAACAATTGATTTAATCAACTTATTAATATCTTGCATTTCAAGATTTAATGTCTCAAATTTTGAATATTTTAATAATTTTGAAACAGCTTCGTTTACTCTGTTTGCTTGTCGTTTTACTTCCTGAAGTATTTGCTTGTTTTGTTCGTATTTTGTATCTTCCGCAATAATTTCTATTGCATTAGCAATTCCCATAACAGGATTTCTGATTTCATGAGCTAATCTTGCGGACATTTCGCCTATAGTAGCTAATTTTTGTGCATCAAGCAATTCTTTATTATGATAAATACTCAATTGTTTCCTGGTTTCCTGAAAATTATCCAGCATCTTGTTAAAACATCTGGCTAAACTTCCTAATTCTTTTGAATTTGAAATAGGAACTCTTTCATCTAAATTTCCTTGATTAATAATAGTTATAGACTTTTGAAATTTTGACAGAGAGCCCCTTACAAATCTGTAATGCATTAAAAGGACAAAAGCTCCGAGAATTAAAACCATAAATATTGTAAACAAAATACTGAATTTTCTGGTAAAATTAATATTCTTTTCAGTTTGATTTAATGAAAAATCAAAGATAAGGAATCCCAAATTTTTAATACCGGATGAATGACATCCATAGCAATTCGGCATATTATGAATTCGTATAAAAGCTCGCGAAAATATTTTATCTTTATCTTTGAACGTTTTAAAAGTAATATCTTCTTTAATAAGCGGAAGTTCAGTTTTAAATAAAGTTTCTTTTTTTTTAGCACTAAGATTTGCAGGATACATTAACTTACCGACAGAATCAAGAAAATAAGCATTTGAAACTTGACTGTTCTCTATCATTTTATTAATTAAAGCATTAAAACTTTGTGTGTTATGAGGAAGATAAATTAATCTTGCAGGTTCATTAATTAAATCCAGAACGGCAATTGTATTTTCTTCGGTATTTTTGTATATTCGTTTACTTAAATAAGTGTTGTACAAATAAAAAGCAAATGAAGAAGACAATGAAACAACTACTATCACCGTAACAATAATCCTGAATCTGAACGAGTTAAATTTCATATTAATTATAAGATTTAGGATTATGAATTACCCCGTGACAACTTAAATAACAAGTACCGCTGAATAAGCCTGTATCTTCAAATTTTAAAATTCCGTTTACGGGGGAAACAACGTTCACATCAAAATTAATTAAATTTGAGTTATTAACAGAATTACCTTGCAAGCCGCTTATTCCGTGCGAATCATGGCAAACACTGCATGCAGTATTTTCTTCAACAATGTGTTTATAATGAATTTCAGATTGAAACTCATTAGGTTGTTTGCTGATAACAGAATTTCTGTTATGACATTGATAACATAATTCATAAGCCTGATAGGATTCTCTTGTATTGTCAGCGGTTGAATAATTATATTTCAGAATATGCGGATAAATTGATCCGTGCGGACCGGCAGGTGAGTTTTCCCCGTTACTTGAGTGACAGTCAGAACAATAAATTACACTTGATACTGAATACGGCAAGATTAAACTCGGAACATTCGGATTATTTCCCGGTCCGGCAACAGGATGAAAAGACGGATTTGCAGGAGCGAACTCTAAGCGAACGTTATTTTGTTCAATTTGTCTGGAAATTGTACTGATTGGTTTATTCGGGCTGTCGGCATGGCATCGGTAACATATTTCATATTCATATTGAACCGGGTTTACTTGATTTCCGTTTTGATTGATACCTTTTGTTCCTTCATTAAATCCTTTTACAAACGGTGCCTGTGCATCATATTTACGCGTAGCATGAGGATTATGACAATCTTCACATTCTACATGCATTTTTGTTACAAGTGCATTTTCACCGGCATCATGAGACTTATAATATTTGTAAACATTATGCGAATACGGTTTATTTAATTGTATTTGGATATTTTGAGATGCCACATTTCCGTTATGACAATCCAAACAATTATCTTCCTCTGTTTTATATTTCATAAGTCGTTCATGACCACCTGCAGAGTGTGGTTTATGACAATTCTCACAAGCATTTTCGGCAACAGAAGTATATTTTGAATTAATCCAAGGATTTTTTCCGGAACCGTTCCACTGTGCTAAAGAATTTCTGTGTGCAGATACTCCCCAATATTTCTTATAATGACAACTGAGACAAAGGTCTGAATACCGAGTTGATGTTACAAGAAAATTACCAAATGTATTATTATGAGGATCATGACAAGTTGTACATTGAACTTTTCCGTTTTCAAGTGAAACAGGATGAGTTAAATTCAACGGATCTTTTAACTCACCGTCGAGATATGCTAATGTTGAGTTGTAAAAAAATGAAATCATATGGTCATCTGATAAATCAGTTGTAAGGTTATTTTTACTGTGTTTAAAAGATTTCATTCCTTCACTGAAATTAATTTCATTTTTTTTACTGAGCACACTTCCCAAAGCAATAGTCCCGTCGTGACAGGAAAGACACAGGATAGAAGATCCGTCCGGCTGACCGGGTATTGCCTGAATAGTAGAACTGTTATAAAGGATGTAGGTTAATCCGGGTGTTCTTTTATTCCACATAGGATGCTCAGGATTACTGTTATGAGTTGTGTGACAAAACATACAAACTCCTGACTCTCCGAGGGCTTTTGTTTGTCCTTCGCCGCTGACAGATAAATTATGGGGTGAATTAATAATTGACTGAGAAAATACAGACGATTGAAGTACAATAAAAATAAATAAAAAAACAACGAATTTAATACTCATTATTTTCTTATTTACTGAGTTTAAATATCTGTATTCTGGAATTATAGCTGTCCGCAACATATATATAATCTTTTTTATCTATAAAAATTCCTGTCGGCATCCAGAACTTACCGTTTTCACGTCCTTGAGAACCGAAACTGTATAAAAAATTTCCTGTTCTATCAAATATTTGAACCGCATTAAATAAGGCATCTGCCACATAAATATTTCCGTATGAATCAACAGCAATTCCTTTAGGTCTTGCAAAATCTCCCGTTCCGTCACCAAGTTTCCCGAAAACACTTATAAGTTTTCCTGTTTTATCAAATATTTGAATTCTGAAATTTAAAGAATCAACTACATATATAGTGCCTAATTTATCAATCCAAATAAATGTAGGAAAATTAAATTCACCGGGATTTTTACCTCTTTTTCCTATTCTTTTTATTAACTTACCCTGCTCATTAAATACTGAAATTCTGTGTGCTGCGGTTTCAACAACCCAAATTTCTTTTGTAATATTTGAATACGCTATTCCTGTCGGTTGTTTTAATTCGGAATTTTTATTGAATTTTATTATTTGGTTTTTATTTTCATTAAAAAGAAATACCGAATTTAAATGTGAATCAGTAAATAAAATATTATTATCAAAAGATAAACAAAGTCCTACAAGTGAAGAAAAGTTATTTGTATCTTTTTTAAATACTTTAGGAATATTCCCGAAATTATTTTCAACTTTTATTATTCGATGCATTCCTTGATCTGCTATCCACATTATGTCGGAATTATCAACAATAACAGAAATCGGTTTTTTTAATACAATTGTTTTTTTTCCTGTAATAAAATTAATTATTTTCTCGGAAATTCTTATATCTGCATCATTTTTATGCTGCGGGTATTTACCAATCCACAATATTTTTTTTGTTAAAGGCTCAGAATAATTGTTCAAAGTATCTTGAGACAAACAAAAAGCGTTACCTGCAATCAGAAAACTGATTAAAAGTATTATTTGTTTAAAGTATTTATTCATATAAAAAGTAATTATAAAGTTGAAAAAAGCAAAATAATAACAATTAAACAGATAATTAAAGTTTTTTTGAATACAAATTATTTTAAAAA
>JAJRUH010000168.1 GCA_024277895.1 Bacteroidota bacterium
CCCTTAATCCAAATAAACCTAGCATAAGGTATTGCACTCCCCCCCCCTTTTTTCATTTTTTCAAATTCTCCCTTTTTAGCACAGATTAAGCGTTCTGATGCTACATAGGTTTTTTTGGGCGGATATTCCGAAAAAAGTTTTTTCCTTTTTTTTGATTCTAAAAATTGCACTTTTAAAAACATTGCGATTTTACCGCCATTTTTAATAATTTCTAATGCGTGTAAAATAAATTCAGTTGCATATTTGTAAGGGGGATTAGTAATAATATCCCCATTCCATTCCGTATAATCAAAAAAATTTTTTGTCGAGCCAAACCCTCTGTCTATAATATCGGAACTTTTAACATCCTTTCCCAAACGCATAATTTCCTTACTTAAATGTCCTTCGCCACAAGCCGGTTCCAAAATATTATCAAAATTTTCTAATTCTAACAATAGTTTTACGGCTTTAGGCTCTGTTGCATAATAGTCATTTATTTCTCTTTCTTTATAGGTATGATTACTTGCCCCGAGAGTTTTATAAATACTATTTTTATTTCCTGTCCAAAATTTCATATTACCACCAAAATATTCCGCCGTATATAAGTATAAAAGCAATTAAAATTATAACCCAAAACGGAGTTTCGAGATTTAAAAAATGACTTTTTTTAGAGCTTTTAAATATCTTCATAATTAAGAATGTTAAAACCCCAAAAAACAAGATATAAGACCAGTGTATCATTTTATATTATTTTTAGTTTTAATTCTACTTATTTTAGAAGGGTGTAACCCTGTCATTTCTGCAATATCTTTACCTTTTAGACCCTCTTTAAGCAGGGTAACAATATCGCTTTCGCTTACGTCTCTTTTTTCGAGTTTCTTATATGTATTAAAAAGTTTATTATCGGCTCTCTCTATCTGCTTATTCTTTTTTTTAACAGACAAAAAGACGTGCATAAAATTGAAATAAATAACGGATAACATTATAATGACAGCAAAAAAGTAATATTTTGTACTGCCTGTTTTTACGGTTTTTTTATTTTCTTTAATTTTTGTGTTTTTATCTTTCTTAAATTCTGAAATCTTAAGCTCTTTTTCTTTTTGCAAACGATTTATTTCACTTGCATAAAACTGCAATTTTTTTGTTTGCATAATTCTTGCAGTCTTCCACTTATGCAGGGGAACGTTTGCAATGCTGTCGTATGTAGCCTTATTTATTGCAATAAGATTGTCGTAATACCCTGTACTTTCATTTGAAACTTTATTAAAATCGGATATAATTTCGGTTGTTTTGTCTTTTTCGAGCCTTATCCAAAGAACTGCACCGTTAGTTGTCAGGACAAAAGATAATGACATAAAAGCCAATGCCGGAATAATAAAGAGAAAAGATATTTTTCTATATAAAACAATATCTTTCAGGGATATATACAGAAATAAAACACTTCCGATTTCTATTATAAGAAGAAAAATTACTGCAAATACAAAAGATATTATGTGAGATGTTAAAATAAGCGAAATTATATCTTTCAGGTATATAAATCCGCCGGCAACGGATAATGCGGATGCAATTATACGTGCAATATTAATGTAAAATATAAGCCCTTTCATTTTAATTTGTATTGTTGTTATGCAATTTCTATAAAAGTCGCAAATTTTTGAAATTGCAATATTGCAAATTAAAACAAACTAAATGAAATGTGCAAATATTTTTAAAAAAGATTTGTAAAAAACAAAAATCTTTACAATTTACTACAATATTAATCCTAAATCATCAATTTCGTTTTCAATGTCATCTATATTTTGCTCTAACAACCGTTCTTCAACAGAAAGATAGTTCCAAATATCAGTTAAGATTTCTTTCTGTTCTTTTTCGCTTGGTCTTTTTCCGTCAAGATATTGTATTTCAGCTATGTTCTCAAAAAACGTATCAAAATCGGCAAAATAACCGTCAGACAACTTATATCTTATAAAGACTCTCGGATAAGACAGTTTTATTATAAATTCTTCGTCAGGAAAGAAAATTCTGTTTTCTGCCCAAAAATAATTTTTAAATTTTTCAGGAATTTTTTTCATAATATTAAAGTAAATTAAAAAGTTCGTTATCAATAACTCCTTGCGTATATTTCATACTTGTTTTTATATCTGAATGTCCGGCAATTTTCATCACAAGATAAGGGTTTCCTGTTTTTTTTCCAATCAACGTAAGACAAGTATGTCGGGATATATGAAATGTCAAAGGTTTTTTAATGCCGGCAATTTCTTTTATTATTTTAAGATTTCTGTTTACTGATTGATTTGTAGGAATTTCAAATATTGTATTATTATTATTTTTTAGATATTTATTAAGTATTTTTTCCGGTTTACCGTTAAAAAATTTGGCTATCGGAATTGTTATCGGCTTATTTACTTTTTCCATAACAAAATGCAATTCCATTTCTCCGTAACCATTATATCTTATATTATTTACAGTTATTTTGGAAATATCGCCGAAACGTAATGCCGTATATGAAGAAAATAAAAATATGTCTCTGACTTTTTCGAGAATTTTATTATTGTGAAACTTTAATTTTTCAATGCTTTCAAGCTCCTTTTCTGTCAATGCCTCTTTTGGTATTTCTCCTATTTTTACTTTATAATCGGGAACAAAAGATATTTTTTGAGTTTTAAATGCAAGGTTAAGGAAGTATCTTAAAATTTTCATTTGTCCGTGAATAGTAACTTGTTTTAAAGAATTTCCGTAAGGAGTTTTTTCTCTGTGCAAAAAATTATCAAATTCTAACATAAAAGAATAATCAATTTGATTAAATTGCAAATCTTTGTTAAATTTAAAAAGTCTTCGTACTAAAACTTTTCTTTTTGCATTTGTAGATTTATTAACAATACTATCTTCTTCAAGCATTTTTAAACACCATTCGGGAAAACTTATGCTATTTCTTTTATTTTTTATAAAATTTTTAATATCCGAAATTATAACTGTCTTCCCTTTTTCTTTTTCTGATAACTCAAACTCCTCTATTTCTGCAATTTTGTTATAAAGATAATTGTTTATTTTGATATTGTTAGGATGCTTTGAATTAACTCTTAAACGATTATTATTCCATTCGTTCGGTTTTATTTGTATTTTTGTCGAAAAATAGGCAGTCTTTCTATTTAAAGTAACTCTTATTTCAATAGGGGCTTTGCCTTCAGAGTTTAATTTATTTTTTCGATTGAATACTAATTGGTATGTTGCTTTCATTGGTAAAACAAAAAAGTAAAACAAGGTAAAATATAGGTAAAACTTTTGCTTGCGAATATATAAAATATAATAATAATATGCGAATTTTTTTGAAATACTTTTTTCCGTTTTTAACGTAAAAAAAAGAGAGACAATAAGTTATAAACTCTTATTGTCTCTCTTAATATTACCCTTGTGGGCGATACAGGAGTCGAACCTGTGACCCCTTGGGTGTAAACCAAGTGCTCTGAACCAACTGAGCTAATCGCCCTTTTACTTTTTCTTAAAAGCGGATGCAAATATAAATGAATTATTTTTACAACAAAAATATTTTGTGATTTTTATTCCTTTATTTAATGCCCATAAACATATCAAATAAATATTAACATACGGAAATATTGGCTTAACTTTGTACTCAATTTAAAAGTTAAAAGTTATGACAAAAATAACAAAAGAAGATGCTCTTAAGTATCATTCAGAAGGCAGACCGGGAAAGATTCAGGTTATACCTACTAAAGCTCACAGTACACAGCGCGATTTAGGATTAGCATA
The DNA here is from genome assembly GCA_024277895.1 of Bacteroidota bacterium. Lineage (GTDB taxonomy): Bacteria > Bacteroidota > Bacteroidia > Bacteroidales > JAADGE01 > JAADGE01. Next base: position 3,748 of record JAJRUH010000168.1, read on the forward strand.
CACACCCGGTGTAGCCGACCCTTGTCTTGAGATTGAAAAAAATCCCGATGATGCATACAAATATACGGCAAAAGGAAATCTTGTAGCAGTAATTTCCAACAGTACGGCAGTATTAGGTCTCGGAGACCTTGGTGCCGTTGCCGGAAAACCTGTTATGGAGGGAAAAGGTCTTCTTTTTAAAATTTTCGGTGATATCGATGTTTTTGATATTGAAATGGATACTAAAGATATTGATAAGTTCATACAAACAGTCAAAATTATTGCTCCTACTTTCGGAGGTATAAATCTTGAAGACATAAAAGCCCCCGAATGTTTTGAAATAGAAAAACGCCTTAAAGAAGAACTGGATATTCCGGTTATGCACGATGACCAACACGGAACGGCAATTATTTCTTCTGCCGCTATGGTAAATGCCATTGAATTGGCAGGGAAAAAATTTGAAAATGTAAAATTAGTTGTAAGCGGAGCGGGTGCAGCTGCAATGGCTTGTACAAATTTACTTATTTCTTTAGGAATAAAACGCACAAATATTATAATGTGCGACAGTAAAGGTGTTATTAATGAAAAAAGAACTGATATTAATAAATACAAGAAAAATTATGTAACAAAAAGGAAAGTTGATACATTAGATGAAGCAATAAAAGGTGCCGACATATTTTTCGGTTTGTCCGTAAAAGGAATTTTAACAAAAGAAATGGTAAAAAGTATGGCGAAAAATCCTATTGTATTCGCTATGGCAAACCCCGATCCTGAAATTTCTTATGAAGATGCTGTTGATGCAAGAAATGATATAATTATTGCAACAGGTCGTTCCTATTATCCGAATCAAGTTAATAATGTTCTGGGATTTCCTTTTATTTTCAGAGGAGCTTTAGACGTAAGAGCCACAACAATTAACGAAGAAATGAAAAAAGCTGCAGTTTATGCTTTAGCAGAACTGGCAAGAGAGGACGTACCTGAAGAAGTCAGTAATGCATATAATACAAAACACCTTAATTACGGCAAACATTATCTTATACCTAAACCTTTAGACCCAAGATTAATAGAAAAAATATCTTCGGCTGTTGCTAAAGCAGCTATGGATTCGGGTGTTGCAAAAAATCCCATTACAAATTTTGAAAAATATAAAGAAGAATTAAGAGACAGAATAGGAACCGGGAACAAACTTATTCGAAGAATATATTCTCAAGCAAGAATTAATCCGAAACGATTAATATTTGCAGATGCTGAAAATTATAATGTATTAAGAGCAGCAGAGATTTGCTATCATGACAATATTGCAAAACCGATTTTACTCGGAAGATCAGATAAAATCTTAAAAATTATAGCAGAATACAAACTGGATGATTTATTAACAAATGCCGAAATAATTGATCCTTACAGCGATGAACAAAGCAGCAGACGTCAAAAATATGCTCAATTCTTTTACGAAAAACGTTATCGTAAAGGCATTCGATTTAAAGATGCAAATGAAAAAATGTATAATAGAAACTATTTCGGTGCAATGATGATTGAACACGGAGAAGCAGATGCTTTTGTAACGGGTTATGCTACAAAATATAAAGAAGTTATTAAACCGATTCTCGAAGTTATCAGATGCAATCAATCTATTGAACATATTGCAGGAATGTATATTGTAATAACAAGTAATCGTCCGATGTTTTTTGCAGATACTACAATAAATAAAAAACCTAATGCACAAACACTTGTTAATACTACAAATACAATTACACGTACAATAAAATGGCTGGGAGAAAAACCTATTGTTGCTATGCTTTCATATTCAAATTTCGGATCATCAAGAACAGGAAGTCCCGAAAGAGTAAGAGAAGCTGTCAAAATTTTACATAAAGAATATCCTGATATTATTATTGACGGAGAAATGCAGGCAAATTTTGCTTTAAATACTGAATTAAGAGATAAACATTATCCTTTTTCAAAATTAAAAGGAAAACTTGTTAATACTTTAATATTTCCTAACTTAAGTTCCGGAAATATTGCATACAAAATGATGCAGGAAATCGGAGGAGCGGAAGTAATCGGACCCGTTTTATGCGGTATTAAGCGTCCTATTCATATTGTTCAACTCGGAGCTTCGGTAAGAGAAATTGTAAATATGGCAGCTATTGCCGTTGTTGATGCTCAAAACCCTCAATCAAGTTATTTATAAAAATGTTTAGTTTTGTTTTGTGTCAGACTGCCGGAGTTTTATTCACTTTGGCAGTCTTTCTTTTTTTATTTTCCCGGTATTTAAACGAAGCTTCAGGATACCCCAAAATGCTTCACTGAAAATTCCGCCGCTCATTTTTGAATTTCCCTCGGTCCTGTCCGTAAAAATTATGGGAACTTCTTTTATTTTATAACCGGAAATAATTGAACGGAATTTCATTTCAATTTGGAAACCATATCCTTTCATACTAATTTCATCAATACCTATATTTTCAAGAACTTCCCTTTTATAACAAACAAAACCTGCTGTTGTATCTTTAATTTTTATACCTAAAACTGTTCTCACATACATTGAGGCATAATATGACATTAATATTCGCCCCAAGGGCCAGTTTACAACACTGATACCTTTTACATATCTGGAACCTACGGCAACATCAAAACCTTGTTTCGTACAAGCATCATACAGATTCAGCAAATCATACGGCGGGTGTGAAAAATCGGCATCCATTTCAAAAATAAAATCGTATTTTTTATCTGTTGACCAATGAAAACCGGTAATATATGCAGTTCCGAGCCCGAGTTTACCTTCTCTTTCAATTATAAATAATTTACCGGAAAATTCTTTTTGAAGAGTTTTAACAATATCGCTTGTTCCGTCGGGAGAACCGTCGTCAACAATTAAAATATGAAATTCTTTTTCAAAAGAGAATACTTTCCTTATAATATTTTCAATATTCTCCTTTTCGTTATATGTCGGAATTATTACAATGCTGTCTGACACAATGTGTGATTTTTGGGTTTTAAAATTTTAACTTGTCAAAAGTATCTTTTTTCTTAAAATAATATCCGAAGATAATACTTTTTTGATAAATTTCTTTATGTTTTATTGTCTTATAAGTTATTTTTTGACGTTTTTTAAGCATCTTTTTTATGCCGAAATAAAAGCTGAAATGTGCTTTTAAAAGGGCAAAAAAGAAACTGAATTTTAAAGTCGTAAGATACACAATTCCGGATAAACCGTCAAGAATTAAACGAGAAAAAATTACCGGAATAATTTTCTTTTCGGACAAATTTTTCAAAAGTAAAAAAAGATTATTCCTGTGATTAAGAAAAATTTTATGCGGATTATTATTCGGCAACGTTCCGCCTCCTACGTGATACACAACACTTTGCGGAATAATTTTAATCGCGTATCCGGCAGTTTTAAATCGCCAACACAAATCAATTTCTTCCATATGTGCAAAAAAATCATCATCCAATC
>JAJRUH010000169.1 GCA_024277895.1 Bacteroidota bacterium
GATAACAGATGAGTTTATAAAACAAGTGCAAATTAAAATAAACAGCAGACCAAGAAAGAGATTTAATTATGAAAATCCTATATTTGTAAAAAATGAATTATTAACAAAAGAAAAAGTTGCATTAGTGACTTGAATTCTGCTTTTGTTTAAACCAATCAATCGTATTTTTAATGGTTTCGGAAAAAGGTCTGACGGTATAACCCGGCTCTTGCTCTGCTTTCAGATGACTGACATTTTTATTTGAATATTTCAATATATCCAACGATTATTTAGTATAAAGCGGCTCTTGTCCGGTAAATTTTCTGTAAGCATATATAAAAGGAACCCCTATTTTCGCAATAAAACCTGAAATTTTAACAGGATTTTTTTGGTCGGTATATTTAGGGTCTGCTGAAAAGCTCACAGGTGCATTAGATTTCAAGTTTCTCGTTTGAAGTCGTATATAAATACTACGAAATAAGAGAAATTTGACAGATGATGTGCCTGTGGGCAGCTAAAGTTATTTTACACAAATGCAAGAAAATAGTGTATAATCAATCAAAAAAAACTTGCATTTGTATATGCAAATGTTTTGATAACTAATTGAATATTATATATTTTAGCATTTTTCAGCAAACCCTATTTATTTGTTCCTGTTGTTAAATCTTCCAAACTTCGCCAATGCCCGGACAATAAATACCTCTCACCTGCACAAATTGTTACCGATATGTCCGTTTGCTCCTGTTACCGCCGCAGTCATCATTCTTCAATAAAATCATAAACAGTATTTTGATATTTTGGTTTCACAACTTCTCTGCGCATATTATAAACAGTTTCAAACGGACCGTCAGCAATAGCTAAATTAATAAGCCACGAAGGCAAATCACCGCCCAAATCAATCAACAGCGTAAAATTTACATCAATTATTCCGTTAGTTTTAGGAATAAATTTCCATTGAGCAGTTAATCTTTTTATACGAACAATATTTTCTTTTTCGGGAATAAAATCAGGAATTCCTGTAGAATTAATTGTTACAATTCCGGTTATACTATCCTGAGTAATAACGGCATGCGTTACAATATCCCTATTACTTACCGGCCATGGTGCTTCGGTTTCATTATAATAATAGTGATTACTCTCACTCACAGTTTTTAAAATTTTTGCAGTTTTACATCTGTAAATCCATTTCGGATGAGAACTGACATCTCGAACAATAGCCACAGGTGCAGTCAAAGTACTTTTTACAGACATTGTAACTCGTACCTGTTTTACGTCCGAACCGGAAACTTCTCGCACATATGCTTTTATACCGTCCTCATCTTTTACAAGTTTCCATTCATTTGTTTTAATATTTTTTTCATTTATTTGAAACCAAGAAAATAAATTGATCAAGAATATTAAAATACCTGTTTTCATTTGTATTACAATTTTGTTCTTATTTTTTCATCCAATAGTTTCTCAAGATAATGAAATTCAATCCCAAACATTTTTTTTATATCAATAATATTCTTTAAAATCTTTTCTGCATTATTTTTTTTATTCGTTTTTTCTGCAACAATCATAATATTTTTCGGTGTATGTTCGGTTGAAATAAACTCAAATACTTTTGTATTATAACCGTTTGCTTCAAGTATCAAAGCTCTCAAACCGTCAGTCAAAATTACGGCTTGTCGCTCTTTTAATATTCCGTGTTTTGTCAACGATGTCATTGCATTTGTTACATTCATTTGTTTGCGAATTTGCTTCTGACAGCAAGGTGCAACCGCAATATAAGACGCATTGGCTTTAATTCCCTTATAAATTGCTTCATCGGTTGCCGTATCGCAGGCATGCAAAGCAATAAAAACATCAATACCCGTTAAATCAGCATCAATAATTGTTCCCTGAACAAAATTCAAATCTTTAAACCCGGCTTTTTCAGAAATATAATTGCATTTATCAACCAATTCCTTCCGGAACTCAATCCCGGTAATTTTGATGTCTTTTTTTAATCTGTTTTTCAAATAATCATACAAAGCAAAAGTCAGATACCCTTTTCCCGAACCGGCATCAGCAATTTGTAATGATTGTAACGATGTTTTGTTAATAATCATATTTTCAATCACTTCCAAGTATTTATTAATCTGACGGTATTTGTCATGCATATCTTTTTTAAGCACATCTTCTGAAGTCGTAACATCCAATTCTCTTAACCAGATATTATTTTTCAAAATAACTCTTTTTTGTTTTTTTCGATCGTGATTTAATGAAACAACGGGCTTAAAAACAGGTTCGCTTATACTTATTTTTGCAGAACTGCTCTGCTCTGACAAATACAAGCGTATAATTTCATTCGCTGTAAATAATTCTGCATTTAAAAAATCTTCGGTCAATAATTTCAGAATTTGAATCTCAGCTTCATCCGGTTCAAAGTTTTTGATAATATCTTTTGTTTTATAATGATAAATAAAAGATAGTTTATAAACTTTTTTAATTTCTACGGGAACAATATCCGTTTTATTTAAATTCGAGACTTTATCTCTTTTATTACTGATAATCAATTTTGAAAATTCAGAGTTTTCAACAGACAATCGTAACTTTTCAAAAAATATTTCTTTTTTATTTACACTCATTAAAAATATTGAAATTAATATATCGTTCAAATATAAAAACATCCCTTATAATTTCATTAAAAAATATTAATTTTGTAAGCTAATTATTTTAAATAATGAAAAAACTTTTAATAATGCGGCACGGAAAATCGGATTGGGGTTCCGGTTCCGAACGCGATTTTGACAGACCTTTAAACGAAAGAGGAATAAAAGAAACTACTCGTGTAGGCAAATGGCTTAAAAATAACGATTTAACACCCGACTTAATAATATCTTCCCCCGCCGAACGGGCAAAAATAACAGCTCAAAATGTTGCTGAAGCCACATTTTACAAGAATAAAATTGTATGGAATGAAAGTTTCTATTTCGGTTACTTTCGTGAAATTATTGAAGTGCTGAATAAAATCAATGATGAAAATAAAACTGTATTAATTGTCGGGCATAATCCTACTTGGTCTGCCGCAGTTGAACATTTAAGCGGCAAATATTTTGATATGAAAACGGCAAATGTTTGTATTTTGGAATTTGAAGATGAATGGAAAAATCTAAAAAAAGGAACTTGTACTTTTATAAATGCTCTTTCACCAAAAGAATTATAATATCAATTAATAAATTTTAAAATAAAAATAATGTTTAAAAATATAATTTCATACATTCTGATATTTACTTTCTTTATCATAATGATAAACTCTTGTAAATCAGATAAATCAAAGAGCAATAAACATAAAATTAACAATAAAGAAATTACTGTTCAGGAAGACAATCCTTTGATTTTAACAATTAACAAAGCTCAAAACGACAAATATATTTTCGGTAATATAATAAAAATAACAGGACAAACAGAGAAAACTTCAAACACAGATACACTAATTCTTTCAATAAATAATAAAAATATTGCCAAACTGACAACAGAAAATCCTTCTTATAAATGGGATACAAAAACTGCTCATACCGGCAGAAATCTTATTGAAATTGAATTAAATAAAAACAGTCAACGATTCAGAAAGCAAAAATTTGTTACAATTTTTTCGAATGAAAAACCTGAAGAATATACCTATAAAATAAAAAATGTGTATAAGCATGATGTTCACGCCTACACACAGGGTCTGTTTTATCACAACGGATTTTTGTATGAGGCAACAGGACTGAAAGGTCAATCAACCGTCAGAAAAGTAAAACTTGAAACCGGAGAAGTTCTGCAAAGTTTTGCCATTCCGAAAGATGTTTTCGGTGAAGGCATTACGCTGTACAATAATAAAATAATTCAAATAAGCTGGGAATCCGGAAGAGGTTTTGTTTATGATTTCAACACATTTAAACAACTTGATGAATTTTCTTATTCAGGTGAGGGCTGGGGGATTTGCACAGATAATAAAAATCTGTTTATGACCGACGGTTCCTCAGAAGTAAAAATATTAGAACCTCAAACTTACTCAAAAATCGGTTCATTCGAAGTATATGACGAAAACGGTCCGGTGAAGTATTTAAATGAACTAGAATACATTAACGGCTACATTTATGCAAATATTTATCAATATGAGAAAATCGTAAAATTTGACCCTGAAACAGGAAAAGTAGCTGCTTATATTGATTTGTCTCATATTTTACCTATGAACGATTACAAACCGAATACCGATGTCCTCAACGGTATTGCTTATGACAAAGAACATAATCGACTTTTTGTAACAGGAAAATTGTGGCCTAAATTGTTCGAAATTAAACTTGTAAAAAAATAATACTTTTGAAATTTTAAGCTTTCGACTTATTTATCGCTTCATTATAACATTTTCTGCAAAGAGGCTCGTAAATATTTTTTTCACCGAGCAAAAATTGTTTATCGCTGTCCGACAATCTGTGTGAATATTGTGCCAAATTTCCGCAACGCATACAAATTGCATGAACTTTTGAAACATATTCGGCAATTGCCATAAGGCGAGGAATAGGACCGAAAGGTTTTCCCGCAAAATCCATATCCAAACCGGCAACAATTACACGTACCCCTTTATCAGCCAACCTATTACACACTTCAACCAGAATATCACTAAAAAACTGTGCTTCATCAATTCCTATTACTTCATAATCATTCGCCAAATCTAAAATTTCTTCGGCTTTTGCGACAGGAATTGATTTTATTGATTTTGCATCGTGCGAAACAACCATATCTTCAGAATACCTTGTATCTGCCTTCGGTTTAAATATAACAATCTTTTGTTGAGCTATTTCAGCCCGTTTCATTCTTCTGATTAATTCTTCGGTTTTTCCGGAAAACATCGAACCCGTAACAACTTCAATCCAACCGGCTGTACGAACTTTTTCTTCTAAAAACATTTTTTAACTTTTCTGAAAAATAAATAATATGAAATAAAGGCAATTTCTTATATTTGACAAAAATATAAAAACAATGAAGTCGGTTTTCATAATTCTGACAATATTTTTATTAAGTTTTCAACAAAGCATCTCTCAAACAAAAGAAGATGCACGCGAAATACTTAACACTATTTGCTCCCAAGATTTTCACGGAAGAGGATATGCTGCGGGAGGAGCTGAAAAAACCGCCGATTACATAGTAAAACGACTAAAAAAACTCGGACTAAAAAAATTTAACAAATCATATTTTCAAAATTTTAAAATTAACGTAAACACACTTTCCGGAAACAATTTATTAAAATTGAACAATAAAGTTTTAATTCCCGGTGTTGATTATTTAATTTCTGCTTCGTCAGACTCTTTAAAAGGGAAATTCCGAATTGCAACAATTAATGCTGCTCTTATTAACAACGCTCCCGAATTTAAAAAATTTATACGTTCTGATTTTTCCGATAAAATTATTTTAATTGACACTTTCGGTTTGCACAGACCGAGTTTCAACGAAGCATATCAACTTATAACAGAACGTAATATCCTTAAAGCTAAAGCAATTATTAAAATTACGCGAAAAAATTTAATATATTTACCTTCGAAAATAAGAAAAAAATATCCTTTAATAACTCTGAAAAAAATATCTTTGCCTGCTAATCCTAAAGAAGCTCAAGTTGATATTGACAGCAAATATTATTCAAGACTTGAAACAAAAAACATCATTGCATACGTAAAAGGAAAGACCGATACAAGTATTGTTTTTTCGGCACATTACGATCATCTCGGAACTATGGGAAAAACCGTTTTTTTCCCGGGAGCAAACGATGACGGAAGTGGTGTGGCAATGCTTCTGAACCTTGCAAAATATTTTTCAAAACAAAAAAAACCGAAATACAATATAGTTTTTATGTTTTTCAGCGGCGAGGAACTCGGCTTGCTCGGCTCCCGTTATTATACTCAACACCCTATATTTCCGTTAAGTAAAATAAAATTTTTAATAAATCTCGATATGGTCGGAAGCGGTGATAAAGGCATAACGGTAGTTAACGGAACGGTTTTTAAAGACCGATTTAACAAACTTGTTGAAATAAATGACACAAAAAATTATCTTCCGGAAATAAAAATAAGAGGAAAAGCCGCCAACAGCGACCATTATTTCTTTTTTGAAGAAGGCGTTCCTTCGTTTTTTATATACACGCTCGGCAAATACAAAGAATATCACAATATTTTTGACACTCCCGAACGTTTGCCTTTAAGCAAATTTGAAGAATTAATGAATTTATTAATCGACTTTACAAATACCCTCCAAAATGATAAAACAACTGATACTGAAAAACAGGACATATCGTCGTTTTAAACAAGATAAAAAAATTTCCGAAAACGAATTAAAAGACCTTGTTGATTTGGCACGACTTACGCCGTCGCCCCGAAATCGCCAATCCTTAAAATTCATTATTTCAAACACTTCGAAAATTAACGACAAAATATTTCCGACATTAAGTTGGGCAGGTGCCTTAACCGATTGGGAAGGTCCCGAAGAAGGCGAAAGACCTTCGGCATACGTCATAATTCTCGGGGATAATTCAATTCTTCCGAAAGTTGAAAAATCATACCACGAAGTTGCAAGCGGATTTGTTGCACAATCAATACTTCTCGGTGCCGTTGAAAAAGGATACGGCGGCTGCACCATAGCAGCAATTCAACGTCAAAAATTAAGAACAGAACTGAACATTCCCGAACATTTTGAAATATTGCTCGTTTTGGCTCTCGGTGTTCCGGCTGAAACCGTTGTTATCGAAAAAATGCCCGAAACCGGAAATTATGACTATCGGCGAGACGAAAACAATGTTCATCACGTTCCGAAAAGAAGTTTGAACGACATTTTAATAAACTATTGTGAATAAGATAATTGTAGGTCGTCTCTTTGAGGCGACAAAAATAAAAGCATCAGTAAAAAGACGATAACAACTTAACAAAATACAAACAAAAAAATTTAAATTTTCCTTTTATACTTTACTTTAAACTAAAAAAACACACAATATTTTAAAAATTATAGATATTTTTATCGTTTTATTTAAAAGCTAAAATACTTAAATGCCGGATAAAAAAAATATAGCTGTACTTGCAGGAGGAAATTCCTCCGAATTTTTTATCTCTCTGAAATCATCAGAAAACATTGCAAAAGAGATTGATAAAGAAAAATACAATGTATATATCGTACAAATTAAAGGTAAAGAGTGGACTCTTATAAACGATTTAAATTGCGGATTAATAATACATAAAAATGATTTCAGCTTTACTGACAGAGGACAAAAAGAAACTTTTGATATAGTTGTTTCAGCTATTCACGGAACACCCGGAGAAGACGGTTTATTGCAGGCATATTTCGATATGCTTTCAATACCGTATATAGGAAGCGGTGTATTAGCTTCCGCACTGACATTCAATAAGTTCTATTGTAATACTTTTCTAAAAAACTTTAACATCGTTAATATTGCAGATTCTGTTTTGTTAAGAAAAAACCAAACTTATAACTCTCAAAATATTATTGTTAAATTGGGTTTACCGTGTTTTGTAAAACCTAATGCCGGAGGTTCAAGTTTCGGAGTTACTAAAGTTAAAAAAGAAGAAGATTTAGAAACTGCCGTTGAAAATGCTTTTAAAGAAAGTGATGAAGTAATTATAGAAAAATTTATTGAAGGTGATGAAATTCAATGCGGAATATTTAAAACAAAAGAAAAAGAATATATACTCCCGTTGGTTGAAATTGTTCCTAAAAATGAATTCTTTGACTATCAGGCAAAATACGACGGAGGTTTTTCGGATGAAATTATTCCGGCAAGAATATCAGATGAATTAACAAAAAAATGCCGAAATATCACTTCTGAAATATACGATGCCCTGCATTGCAAAGGAATTGTGCGTATGGATTTTATTTTGAAAAATAATGAATTTTGGTTTTTGGAAGCAAACACCATTCCCGGAATGACAGACGAAAGTCTTGTTCCGCAAATGATACAAAAAGCCGGAATGACCGTTAAAGAAGTTTTTACTTTACTAATTGAAGATGCTTTGAAAAAATAAATTATTGAATTAAGCACTTAAAAAACATTTATGTTGATAATCATCGTATCATCATTTCAATTTAAATGAAACAGGTTTAAATTAACCGGATGTTTGCTGACAAATTGATACGATGACTTGCGGATTTAAAGCCCTGAAATAAATTATTTGCATCATTCCCACAAATATTAACTTTGCACTTCAAAAAGAAACAAAATGAAACACCCATATCGAATAAATTCGGCACACAAAAAAATGATTACTGCACGCAAGAAATTTTATAAAAAGTAATAGTTTTATATGCGGGCAGGTTTTTGCTCTCGCAAAAAATCTATCTGACCTTTGAAAATTATAAATATAAACAGATGAAATTAAACACATTATATAAAAAAGCATTAAACAAAGAATTTCTTACAATTGACGAAGGATTATTTTTGTATGAAAATGCCCCGACCTCCGATTTGGTTTTTATAGGAAACGAAATAAGAAAGCAAAACCAAACCGAAGAAAACAGAAATAAAGTCGGTTGGATTATTGACCGAAACGTGAACATTACAAATGTTTGCATAGCACAATGCGAATTTTGTAATTTCTACAGAAAACCAAATGCTCCCGACACATACATCACTACCCTTGAAGAATACGACGAAAAAATAAAAGTGCTTAAAGAACTCGGCGGAAACCAACTGCTTATGCAAGGCGGTCTGCACCCTAAACTCAATTTGGAATGGTATAAAAAACTCTTTTCCGACATAAAAAAAATGCACCCCGACATAAAACTGCACGCATTAGGTCCTGCCGAAATCCATCACATTGCACGAATTTCAAAAACAACATATAAAGATGTTCTCACTCAAC
>JAJRUH010000170.1 GCA_024277895.1 Bacteroidota bacterium
AATTTTACGTTTTTTTTCGGAATAAGGAGCATATTTCATATTCGGTTCGTACCAAAACGGTTTTTTAAGTATGCTTTTAAAATGTGAAAATGTTTCAAATCCGGTGTAGCCGTGATAATTACCTATGCCGCTGGAACCGGTTCCGCCGAATGCCAAACGATGATTAGTAAGGTGCATTACCGTATCGTTAACGGCACCGCCGCCGAAAGAAATTTCGTTGTGAATTTTTTTAACGACTTTTTTATTTTTGGAAAAAATATACAGAGCTAAAGGTTTCGGTCTGTTTTTAACTTCTTCCAAGGCATCATCCAAATTTTCAAAAGCAATTACCGGAAGTATCGGTCCGAAAATTTCATCATCCATTGCAGTATCTTTAAAAGTAACATTATGTAAAACGGTAGGGTGAATAATTCTTTTCTCTCTGTCAAACGTTCCGCCGATATAAACTTTTTCTTTATCAATTAAATTCAGAAGTCGGTCAAAATTGCGTTCGTTAATTATTTGAACATAATTCTCCGGGATAATATCAAAATCCGGAAATTGCAGTTCAATTTGTTTTTTAAGCTCTTCAAGTAATTGTTTTTCAATTTTTTTATCTGCCAAGATGTAATCCGTTGCCACACAAGTTTGTCCGGCATTTAAGAATTTGCCCCAAACAATGCGTTTCGCAGTTATTTTCAAATTTGCATCGGGCAAAACAAAAGTCGGACTTTTACCTCCGAGCTCCAGCGTTACGGGTGTCATATTTTGTGCTGCGGCTTTATAAACTATTTTTCCTACAGGAACACTGCCGGTAAAAAATATTTTATCAAATTTTAAGTTCAGAAATCTTTGTGTTTCTTTTACACCGCCTACCACAACGTGAAAAATTTCAGGAATAAAAACGTGATTAAAAATTTTCGCCATAATTGCCGATGCGTTATAAGACAATTCGCTCGGTTTCAAAATTACGGTATTCCCCGCAGCAAGTGCCGAAATAACCGGAATAAGTGATAACTGATACGGATAATTCCAAGCACCTATAACCAAACTGCAACCCAAAGGTTCCGGTAATACATAACTTTTACCGGGACGATTGGCAAGATTGGTCTTTTTTTTCTTTGGTTTTATCCATTTTTTCAGCTTCTTTATCGCCAAATTTAATTCAGAATAAACAAGAGAAAGTTCAGTTGCATAAGTTTCAAATTTTGATTTTGAAAAATCTTTATAAATCTCTTCATAAAAATATTTTTCATTTTCAAGAAGGATTTTTTTGAACTTTTTCAGCTGTTTTATTCTGAATTTTAGTGGCTTTGTTTGTCCGGAAAGGAAAAACTCTCTCTGTGATGCAAGTAAATTTTCAGGTGTCATTGGTTCGTATTTTATCATAAAAGTATAAAATATATTTTCACTGACAAAGCAAAAGCCGATGATATTTTATATTTTTGTATTTATTTATAAAAAATTTGTCTCATGAATGTATCCGTAGATATTAGTTATTATCCTTTGAAAGAAGAATTTAAACAACCGGTTTTAAACTTTATTCACCGCTTGCAGAATTACGAAAATCTTGAAATAATCCGAAACGGAATAAGTACGCAGGTTTTCGGTAAATACGATGAAGTAATGCAAATTCTTACAAAAGAAATAAAGCAAAGTTTTGAATTGCCTCATTCAATATTTGTACTTAAAATTATCAATACCGATTTGTCGTGATATTAGGACAAATTGATGTGATTGATTTTTTTCTGAAGCCTTATCAAGATGCTTCAGGCTTAAATATTGCGTTGGAATTTATTGCTGCATTTCTCGGAGTTATAAGTGTCTTTTATGCAAAAAAAGAAAATATTTTGGTATTTCCTACAGGTATCGTCAGTACCGGGCTGTATGTATATTTATTGTCGCAATGGAATTTATACGGCGACTTAATAATCAATATTTATTATACACTGATGAGTATATACGGATGGTATATGTGGAGTAAAATTATTGATGATACGGACAAACATATTTCTATAACGAAATCGAACCGAAAAGATAAACTGAAAGCATTTGTAATTTTTGTTTTCACCTCAGTTTTTGTAATTATCGTTTATCGTTTTTATAATGTGATGCCGAATAATTTAAATTTTATTGAAAGTGTGAATTATGCTTTTAATAAAATAACATCCGGGAATTTAGCGGAATTCCGGAAAGCAACACCTTTTATGGATACTTTTACTACCGGAGCAGCATTTGCGGCAATGTGGCTTATGGCAAATAAGAAACTGGAAAATTGGATTTTTTGGATAGCGGTTAATATTGTTTCAATACCTTTATATTTTGTTAAAGGCTACGGTTTTACCGGAATTCAATATACAATTTTTCTGATTCTTGCAGTTTACGGTTACCGTGAGTGGAAAATAAAATTTAAAAAGCAAAATATTGCTGCAAAATTACGGTAACAACTTCCTGTAATGAATTCAGAAATAAAGCAAAAATAAAAATTGTGATTGTTTAACACAAAAAATTCTTAATATAAGCTGTTTTGTCTGTTTTATTCGTAAAATAATGCAGAACAATTTATTGTATTTAACTATATTTGCGAAAAATATATTGTTATGGCAAAAATTCTGGTTGTTGATGACGAAAGAGCAATTCGAAATTCTTTAAAAGACATTCTTGAATACGAAAAACATGAAGTTACATCAGCAGAAGACGGAGATCAGGGATTAAAAGAACTTGAAGAAAATGATTTTGATATTGTTCTTTGTGATATAAAAATGCCGGGTATTGACGGGATTGAAGTACTGAATAAAGTTAAGCAGAAAGGTGTTGATGTTCAGTTTATTATGATTTCCGGACACGGAACGGTTGATACTGCAGTGGAATCCATAAAAAAGGGGGCTTTTGATTTTATTGAAAAACCTCTTGATTTAAATCGTTTATTAATTACAATAAAAAATGCGCTGGAATTCGGTAAATTAGCAACTGAAACAAAAGTTTTAAAAAAGAAAGTCAGCAAAAAATATGAGATGATCGGAGAAAGTAAAGCAATTAATCAGATAAAAGAAATGGTTGATAAAGTTGCCGATACCGATGCTCGGGTTCTTATTACGGGCGAGAACGGAACCGGAAAAGAATTAGTTGCTCATCGTTTGCATGAAAAAAGTAATCGCAGTAAGAATCCTTTTATAGAAGTGAATTGTGCGGCAATACCCTCTGAGCTTATTGAAAGTGAGCTTTTTGGGCACGAAAAAGGATCTTTTACTTCCGCACATAAACAAAGAACCGGAAAATTTGAACAAGCAAACGGCGGAACCATTTTTTTGGACGAAATAGGTGATATGAGTCTTTCGGCACAAGCAAAAGTTTTGCGAGCATTACAGGAAAATCGTATTTCGCGTGTCGGCAGCGACAAACAAATCAAAGTTGATGTTCGGGTAATTGTGGCAACCAATAAAAATTTAAAAGAAGAAATTGCCGAAAAACGTTTTCGTGAAGATTTATATCATCGTATCAGTGTTATTTTAATACATGTACCTTCATTAAACGAACGAAAAGAAGATATCCCGTTGCTTGTCGAACATTTTATCAACCAGATAAGTAAAGAACACGGAACCGCAAAAATTAAAATTGATAATACAGCAATTAAAGAACTCCAAAAAATTAATTGGACAGGCAATATTCGTGAACTTCGAAATGTTATTGAGCGATTAATTATTTTGTGTGATAAAAAAATTACGGCAAAAGATGTGAAATTATATGCCCGACCCTTGGGAAAATAAATTTTACAAAATAAACCGATAAGAAAATTTAATTAAAAAAACATCAAACGGACTGATTTTAAACATTTCTTTAATACTTCGGTTTAAATTAAATTCACCGTCGGATATTGCATCTGTTTTATCTTGCGACCACACAAAATAAAACAAAGAACCGGGTTTGTATTCCCATCGTAACACTAAATTTGAACGAAATTGTCTGAAATTAAAATCCGGATAATAAACATAATAATCATAATCATTTCCCGACAATTCATTAATTCCGTATTCTCCGTATTCCGGAATATATGTAATTTGATTTTCCGTAAAAAGAAAAAACCTGTCTTGATAATTATCAGCTTTTGAATTAGTAATCTTTTTAAAATCAGTATATTTTGCCGCACTCACAAAGGGAGCTCCGTAATATTGAATTGTAAAATCCGGAGTAATGTTGTAATTTATTCTCAAAGTAAGTGCAAAAGTTTTTTGATTTATACCTGCAAAAATATATTGTGCTTCATTTTGAAAATCAACTGTTTCAACATATTGCAATTCTGAATTATTATAATTAAACTGCGGAGATATGCTTACTGATAAAACATTAAACGGTTGATATGAAATTTGTCCGTAAATTCCTAAACGCCTCCCCGACCGGTTTCCGTTAAATTGATTATAAAAGCCTGAATAAAATTTTAATTTCTTTGCAGTATTACTGCTGACATTTATCCCGAATTGAAAACTTCCGGGTGTTTTCATTGCAGGGCCGCCTCGTAAAAGTGTGTTATCAATATTATAACGTTCTTTAGTGATATTAAATCGCAATGACCACAAGTTTTTGAATTGAGCATAACTGCTTATATTTCCCCCGAGGAAAGTACTTGTTCCGCCAAAATCCATACCCGTCCATTCATTAAAACTGAAATTTACAGATCTGAAAATCGAAAACGGTTCTGTTATATTATAATTCACCCACATAAATTGAAAAATTGAATTTGCTCTTCTCAGATACCCCATATCATTAAGTTCAAATCCGGGAGAACGCCAAGACATATTAAAACCGTAACTTAATCCTTTAGGACTTTGTTTTCCGACGGTTAAATTTCCGCCGAAGCCAGATAAACTCGTTAATGTGCTGTCATAAGTTAAATATTCGGCATCCGGTCTTTGAAAATAACGCCGCGATGAAAGTTGTTGCTCAGATATGGCATTTGTGCTGCCGTTAATGTTGCTTCCTGCAACTTTTACAGATAAAAAATATTTTTTATCCTTAAAATACTGCATAAAATCCAATCCTCCGGTATAAGCGTTATTATTTAAAAAATCTAAATTATTTGAATTAATAAGTCTGTTAACAGAAGTAAAAATTCCTCCGATAATTGTATTTCCGTCATTCAAATCTTTTTGTAATCGACCTGAAAAATAATTCGTATATGGTTCAACAACTTCTTTTTTTCTGTTTCCCGAACTGTCAATTTCAGCATAAGTTTTATTAGTAAAACTTTCAATAATTCCGACAGACCATCCGTTTTTAGTTTTCCCCGTTAATTTTAATGCCCCTAAAATACTTGTATTTTCGGGGACTTTTACATATTCGTTTTCCGATAAATTATTATAAATATTATATTGCGGACTTCGCCCTATTCTTCTGGAATAAAAAAGATTATCGCGCGACCATGGGCTTCCGCCGGGAGTTAATTGATAATCTGTAATATTGCTGCCTTCAACAAAAAACGGTCTTTTTTCGGCAAAAAATGTTTCAA
Organism: Bacteroidota bacterium; assembly: GCA_024277895.1. Taxonomy (GTDB): domain Bacteria; phylum Bacteroidota; class Bacteroidia; order Bacteroidales; family JAADGE01; genus JAADGE01. The sequence continues at coordinate 5,483 of JAJRUH010000170.1, forward strand.
AAGCTGTTAAATTTACTTCTGAAGGGTCGGCTTCTACTTGCCCGAAATCAGGATTAACGGCAAAATTTAATGTTAAATCATTTGTTATTCCTATTTTTCCGTCAACACCGGCATTATAATACCAATCACTTCCGTCGGCAAAAGGATTCCCGTCTTCCTTTTGATAATGTTCATATTTTAATGACACATAAGGAGCAAATTCAATTTGACGTTTAGGATTTAAATTTGTTAATCCTTCTAATGTTCCGAATCTGCTGACCCACCCGGCTTTTTTCTTAGAAACAAATTGCCAAATATCCCATTCATTATTTCGAAAAATATATCGTCCTACTTGCAGCCCCCATATTTGATGTTCTTTTTTACTGAACCGTAATTGACTTAAGGGGATTTTAATTTCAGCATTCCAGCCGTATTTTGTTTCGGCCGTTTTAACCGTCCAAATCGGATCCCAGCTCGGATCATCATTGTCAATATTATCATTTGATGTAACAGCATCACTTCTCACACCTGCAGCATTAACGGCAAAAACAAATGCCGTTTTTTTATCATAATAACTGTCAAATTGAACAACAACCATATCCCCGTCCCAACTGTCTCTGCGCGACAGCCTTTTTTCGGTTTTTTCAGGTTCGGTATCAAAAGCTTGTATTGCAACATAAATATTATTTTCATCATATAAAATCTTAAACGTTGTTTTTTGACTCGGTTTTGCTTTTTCAACAGGGTCAAACTGCAAAAAATCCTTACCTTCCTCTGCATTTGCCCATACCGATTCATCAAAAATACCGTCAACAGTAATTTGATGTTCTTTAATTTTGTGTGTATTATATATTTTGTTTTGCGAATCTGCTGTTACAGAAATAAATACAATTAATATTAGTATCAGATATTTCATTTTAATCTTTTTCGTATAATTCACAAATATCTGATATTATATGAAATATATAAATAAAATCTTCCAAATACCGGTATCAAATAATAAACGGCAGATATTATAAATTATGTGCGTTTGTTATAACAGAAACTTATGTTTGTACTTTGGTAAAGTCCTTTTCTCAGTTCAAATTCGATATTTATAAATTAAATGTAATTTTGCTGTATAAAATATATTATGTTTTTAAAAAAACTATACAGAATAAATTATTCAAGAATTGCTTATCATATTCTTTTCTGGACTGTTTTAAGTGTGTTTTATGATTATGTCAGCTCGTTTTTAAACCATCAATCTTTTTTTGAAACCTTGCTGCACGATTTATTATTCTTTTTTCCCTCCGATATTTTCGGTGTTTATTTTACCTTGTATTTTCTGATTCCGCGATTTTTACTGAAAAAAAAATACATCAGTTTTACAATTTATTTTTTTATTTTTTTTATCATTCTAATGTTGGCATTTACAATGCCGCTTCAATATTTAGGTATTTATCTTGACAGAATAGGTACAAATAAAAATTTACCTTCTTTTTTTGAATATGTAAAGCGAAGTTTTATAATTGCTTTAACCGTTAAATTAATGATTATAGGTGTTGCAACAGCTATAAAATTAGCAAAAGTTTGGTTTAATTCACAAAAAAGGCAACAAAATTTATTAAACGAAAAACTGGAAATTAAGCTACAGCTGAAAGAATCTGAACTGAAATATCTCAAATCTCAAATAAATCCGCATTTTTTGTTTAATGCTTTAAATAATTTGTACAGTTTAACCCTTGAAAAATCAGACAAAGCACCGGAAATTGTACTTAAAATATCTTCTTTGCTGGATTATGTATTGTATGAATGTAATGTGCCGCAAATTGAATTGACAAAAGAAATAGAAAATATTATCGGATATATTGATTTACAAAAAATAAGATATGATGATAAAGTTGATATTATTATTGATACTGAAGGCGATCCGTCCGAAATTAACATTGCTCCTTTGTTGATATTACCTTTGGTCGAAAATGCTTTTAAACACGGTTTGGATAAAAATGTCGGAAACGGGTTTATTCATATTAACATTAATGTCTCTGACGACAGCAAATTTTCGATAAATGTAACGAACAGTTTGAACGGAGAAAATAATCATACCGGAGACGGTATCGGATTATCAAATTTAAGAAGACGCTTAGATTTACAATACCCTGATAAATATAAATTAAGTATTTTATCCGATGATTACAGCTTTACATCGAAATTATGTATAGATTTGTATTAAATCAATGAATTTTCACCATTATCGTGCCCGCTGCAGAGTTAAAATTTGTTAAAAAACAGAAGCAATAATAGAGCTTAACAGGCTGGATTATTGTGTAATATAAACAATTATCAAACTTTTTGAATATAACTTAAACAAATATAAAACATTAATAATTTTTTTTTTTTGAAGAATTAATTTTCTTTGCAGGTCACAAAATAATTTATTTATTTATTAATTAAAATTTAGTATTATGTCAGACATTGCCTCAAGAGTTAAAGCAATTATTGTAGACAAATTAGGTGTTGAAGAAAGTGAAGTAACATTAGAAGCCAGTTTTACTGACGATTTAGGTGCAGACTCACTTGATACTGTTGAGTTAATCATGGAATTCGAAAAAGAATTTAATATCGCTATTCCTGATGACAAAGCTGAAACTATTGCTACTGTAGGACATGCAGTAAGTTATATCGAAGAGAATACAAAATAATTTTATTCGGATTACGGCTTTTGTCGTAATCCGTTTTCTCTTTAATTAAACAAAAAAACATCATTTATGGAATTAAAACGTGTGGTTGTAACCGGAATGGGAACGATTAATGCGCTTGGTCATAATCTGACTGAAACGTGGGATAATATGATTAAAGGCGTAAGCGGAGCAGGACCGATTACCAGTTTTGATGCAAGCAAATTCAAAACGCATTTTGCCTGTGAAGTAAAGAATTATGACCCTTTAAAATACTTCAAAAAACCTGTTGCTCGAAAAATGGATAAATTTACGCAATTTGCCCTTATTGCTGCAGATGAAGCCGTAAATGATGCAGGTCTGGATTTTGATGCAATTGATAAAGACAGAGCCGGAGTTATTTGGGCATCGGGTATCGGCGGTTTGCAAACTTTTAAAGATGAAATTACAGACTATGTTCAAAATGATTTTACACCTCATTTTAATCCTTTTTTTATTCCTAAAATGATTGCCGATATTGCGGCAGGACATATATCTATTAAATACGACTTCAGAGGTCCGAATTATGCTACTGTCTCTGCTTGTGCTTCTTCATCACATGCTTTAATTGATGCTTATAATTATATTCGTCTCGGGAAAGCTGATATTTTCATTTCAGGAGGTTCCGAGCATGCAGTTACAGAAGCAGGCGTAGGAGGATTTAATGCTATGCGTGCTATCTCAACCAGAAATGATGATCCGAAAACCGCATCACGACCTTTTGATATCGGAAGAGACGGGTTTGTTATGGGAGACGGCGGTGCTGCATTAGTTCTTGAAGAATATGAACATGCAATAAAACGAGGGGCAAAAATTTATGCCGAATTTGCAGGCGGCGGAATGAGTGCTGATGCTCATCACATTACAGCTCCGCATCCGGAAGGAAGAGGTGCAACGGTTGTTATGAAAAATGCCGTTGACGATGCAAACTTAAAACCCCAAGATATTGATTATGTAAACCTTCACGGAACTTCTACAGGCTTAGGCGATATTGCAGAAACTAAAGCTGTTCTTAATGTTTTCGGAGACCATGCTTATAATTTAAGTATCAGTTCAACAAAATCAATGACCGGACATTTACTCGGAGCAACAGGAGCTTTAGAAGCCATAGTATCCGTAATGGCGATAACGCACGGACAAATACCCCCGACAATTAATCATTTTGAATTAGATCCTAAAATTGATTCGAAACTTGATTTTACATTTAATAAGACAAAAAAACGAGATGTCAAAGCGGCATTAAGTAATACTTTCGGATTCGGCGGGCATAATGCTTCTCTTGTATTTAAAAAGTTTGAAAAATAATATGTTCGGTGTCCTTAACTGACAGACAAAAAAAGAATTGTAACGAAAGAGCTTTAATGCTTTCTTTAAAAAAATTACTTGGTTTTAAACCGAAAACTATTGCTTGTTATATTCTTGCATTAACACCTAAATCTTCAAATATTCATCCTTGTAATATAGGGACAGATGCTAATAATGAGCGTTTGGAATTTCTCGGCGATGCAATATTAGACGCAGCTATAAGTGAACTTTTATTCAAACGATTCCCGTCTGCTGACGAAGGCTTTCTAACTCAAATGCGCACTAAAATCGTA
>JAJRUH010000171.1 GCA_024277895.1 Bacteroidota bacterium
TAAGCGAAAAATATTTAAAGCGTGCCTTTGCATTCGGATTTAAAGACAGTATAAAAGCAAAGCAATACGGTTTAATTTCCGAAAAATTATCGGATGAATAATTTCGGAGTACAAATTTATCTGATGACTGAATCAATAAAATTAAAATATGTTAGAAAAAATATTATCATACGACCTTATTAATTATCACAGCATTCACGTAACAACGGAAAGTGTTCTTAAGTTGCTGATTGTGTGGCTTGTAACAAAGTTGATTCTGATTCTTATCAAAAAAGCATTTAAAATTTCCGGAAAAAAACGTTCGCTTGAACCCGAAGAGTGGATGACTTTTTTTATTGTTATCAAATATTTTGTTTGGCTTGTCGGTTTTACCGTTATGCTGAATATTATAGGCGTAAACGTAACAATGTTAATTGCCGGTTCTTCGGCTTTGTTAATAGGTTTGGGGCTGGGTATTCAGCAATATTTATATGATATGTTTGCCGGATTGATTATTCTTTTTGAGAAAAAAATAATTATAGGAACAGTTATAGAATTAGAAGATAAACGTGTTTTAAAAATTACCGACGTTAAAATGCGATTTTCCGAAGCTGTTGACAGGAACGATATTCGAGTGATTATTCCGAATTCAAAATTTCTCAGCAATCAAATTAATTTTTGGGAACAAAATCGTTCAAAATCTCGTTTTTCGCTTGATATAGGTGTTGCTTACGGCAGCAATCCCGATTTGGTAAGCGAATTAATACTGAAAGCGGCAGCCGAACATAAAGATTGCACCGAAAAACCGAAACCCTTTGTTCGTTTGGTAAGTTTCGGCGATTCGTCGTTAAATTTTACTTTGTTTTTTTGGAGCAAAAATAAATTCAGAATAAAAAATATTAAAAGCGATTTAAACAAGCGCATTTTACAACTGTTTATCGAAAATAATATTCAAATTCCGTTTCCGCAAAGGGATGTGCATATTATTAACGAAGTTAAGAAATAAAACTCATCCGCCGGCTTCCGTAAAACTCATCCGATGACTTGAAGTCATCGGATGAGTGAAAAAATAAGATATTAAAAAACAACCGAATAAGCAATATACGAAACGTAAATAATCAGAAAAATAATACCTTCGGTTCTTACAATCACTTTTTTTCCGAGGGTCATCGTAGTTACGAAAAGTAAAATACTTGCAAACATTGCAATAATTAAATCAAAATTAATTTGAGAATTGAAAGGCAAGGAGCTTATTGTTGCCGTTGTTCCGAGAATAAAAAATACGTTAAAGATATTTGAGCCGATTACGTTTCCGATAATAATATCCGGTTTTTTCTTTCGTGCCGCAACAATTGAAGTTGCCAATTCGGGCAATGATGTTCCTACGGCAATAATCGTGAGCCCTATAACACGTTCCGACATTCCGAGAATTTTTGCAATATTTACGGCACCGTCAATAAGATATTTTCCGCCGAAATACAGTCCGATTAATCCGAGAATTATTAAAAATGTCGATTTCCGAACGGGTAATTCTTTGATTTTTTCTTCCGGTTCAATTTGTGTATTTCCCTTTTTTGCCATTCCGAAAGTATAAATCAAAAAAATGATTAAAAAACTTAACAGAATTAACCCGTCGCTGCGGGAAATAAAGTTTGCACCGGTTTTGTTAATAAAAACATCGTTCGCCAAAATTCCTAAAACAATAACCGACAGTAAGCTGAAAGGAATTTCTTTCCACTGTGTATTTTTTTGAATATGAATGGGATATATGACGGCTGCAACACCTATTATTAAGAATATATTACTTATGTTGCTTCCGAGAACATTGCCGATTGCAATATCAGTAGAACCTTTTAATGCCGAAAAAATATTTACCGTCAGCTCGGGTGCCGATGTTCCGAATGCAACAATCGTCAGCCCGATAACCAAATCGTTAATGCCGAATTTTTTAGCTATTGCAGAAGCCCCGTCAACTAACCAATTTGCACTGAAAATAATAAGAGTTATTCCGCCGGCTAAAAAAATAAAATTTAACATCGTTCAGTCTTTATATTATAATTCAATTTCACAACATATCGGATAATGGTCTGAATAATCTTTCCTTATGCGTTTAAATGATTTTGAAGTCATTTTCTTATCGTGTAAAATATAATCTATCCTGAATAAAGGAAGCCCTTTTGCATAAGTATGTCCTATTCCGATGCCTGATTCTAAAAAAGCATCTTTTAAATTACCTTTAATATTTCTGTATGTGTAAGAAACCGGGGTATCGTTAAAATCTCCGCAAATAATTACCGGATAAGGAGATGAAGCAATATGTGATGCTAATGTTTCTGTTTCGCGGGCTCTTATTTTATATGCTTCCAATAATTTGCTGCCTATTCCTTTTACACCGTTTATATTCTCATCTTTACTGTTTTTGTTTATTTTATCAATAAAATCATAATCATTATCGTCTAAATGTATTGAAGCTAAATGAATACTGTATATTCTTATAGTGTCACGTTTTTTTACAATATCGGCATAAATACATTTTTGCTTTGTATTTCCCAAATCAACAAAACTTCTTGAAGCAACGGGATATTTACTGAAAATCGCATTCCCCGAATAACCGGTTTTATTTTTTGACGAAATAAAATAACATTTTGTTTGTTGAAATTTAATTATTCTATCCTGATAATTATGTATGTCGGAAGAATAAAATTCTTGTAAACAAATAATATCGGCATTTTCTTTTTTTATGATGTTGAAAATACTGTCTCCCGCATTTTTTCCCGTCCAATTATAAAGGTCGAACATCCTTACGTTGTAAGACATAATTTTTATCGGGTTCACGGGAGTGCTGACGACTTTTTTATTCTGAAAAGCATAAGAATCTTTTATTCTGTAAAAACTTAGGATTAATGCAATCAGTGAGATAAAAAAATAAACTTTATTATCAAATATTCTGAAAATCAGAAAAAGGATATTTATTATCAGAAAGAACGGAAAAAGCAAACCAAGCAAACCCGAATACGGAATTATATCCGGACTTATAAAAACCGAAAGGTCTGAAAACAACAGTAAAACGGCAAAAAGCCAATTAAAAAAAAGACCTGTTTTAAAAAGAATTTTTTTCAAAATATAAAATTGAATATACCGCAATTCTAAAACAAACTTCCCTGAAATACAAATTTTATTTATTCGAAATTCTGATTATTTATTTAGAAGAAATATAAATTACGAACATATATATTGTTTTGTTTGCATAAGTTGCTGATTGTAAGAGTACTATCCCCGAATGTTGCTCGTAAATTTTTAATATGATAAAAATCATTGAAACTGTTGTTAGTGTTTCGGAATTTTACATCAGAAAATTAAAACCTATTTATATGGAATATACAGCAATCAGAAATGAAAGAACCCAATTATTAAATTATTTGTGGGAATTTCAAGATAAAAACGGTTACATAAGCACTTCCGATATCAGGAAACTCTCAAAAGAACTCGGAATTTCGTGGATTGAAATTGAAGGTGTTATTTCATTTTATCATTTTTTCAGACGAAAACCTACGGGAAAATATACTGTGTATCTTAATAACGGTATGGTGTCCGAAATAAAAGGTTTTCAGAAAATTAAAGAAGCCTTTGAAAAAGAAACAGGTGCAATATTCGGCGAAACCGACCCCACCGGAACTTTCAGCCTGTTTGAAACTTCTTGTATAGGGTTAAGCGACCAAGAGCCGGCTGCATTAATTAATTTTATGCCGTTTGTAAATCTTACCCCAAAAAAAGTTAAAGAAATAGTTTCTCATTTGAAAAAAGGCGGAGATGTTGCAGAAATTAAAGATGAAGTAAAAGACTATGTCAGATATAAAAACGACAAAGGAGAATCTGTTCTTTTCAGAGAGTATAAAGAAGGGGACAGTATTTTAAAATTGGTAAAAAAACAACCTCAAGAAGTAATACAGGAAATTAAAGACAGCGGATTGACAGGACGCGGAGGTGCATTTTTTCCTACCGGATTAAAATGGGAATTTGCAAGACATTCGCAAAGTATGCAAAAATATGTTATTTGCAATGCCGATGAAGGAGAACCCGGAACATTTAAAGACAGAGTGCTCTTAAATCAAATGCCGGGTTTAGTGCTTGAGGGTATGATTACGGCAGGATATGCAATAGGTGCAACTAAAGGTTTTATTTATTTAAGAGCCGAATATAGGTTTTTGAAGAAAAAAGTTGAAGATACCATAAAACATTTTTATAATATCGGATTACTCGGAGAAAATATTCTCGGTAAAAATTTTGACTTTGATATTTCCGTTGTTATGGGTGCAGGTGCTTATGTTTGCGGAGAAGAAACCTCACTTATAGAATCAATGGAAGGTAAAAGAGGCGGACCCAGAACAAAAGTCTATTTCCCGGTTGAAAGAGGATTCTTAGATAAACCGACACTTGTTAACAATGTTGAAACATTATGTGTTGCCGCCAGAGTAATGGAGTTCGGAAGTGAAGTTTTCAGTAAAAAAGGAATAGAAGATTCACAAGGAACAAAACTGCTTTCAATTTCCGGCGATTGTAAAAAACCGGGCATTTATGAAATAGAGTGGGGTATGACAATTGAAGAAATGCTTGATTTATGCGGAGCTGACGATGTAAATTACATACAATTTAACGGCTTTGCGGGAACAATACGAACAAAAGACGATTTGCACCATATAATTTCAGGTGTTGAAATGGGTAATAAATATAATCCTTATATAAGAGGCGGAGGTTCTGTAATGATTTTCAATTCAAAGCGTGATGTTTTTGATATCCTTACAAATTTTTCAAACTTTTTTATTGCCGAATCCTGCGGACTTTGTACTCCGTGCAGAGCCGGTAATTATCTGATAGGCAAAAGATTGGAGAAAATTAAAAACGGAGAAGCCACTTATGAAGAAATAGAAGAAATTAAAAGTTGGGGAAAGGTTTTAAGAGATACAAGTCGTTGCGGATTAGGTAAAACCTCAACCAATTTTATTGTCGAAGCCATTGATAAATTTCCTGAATTGTTTAAAGAAAAAGGTTTGAAAGAAAAATCATTTGATCTTTCCGCCGCATTAAACGATTATTATGATTATGTAAAAAATAACTGATTATGGATTTAAGAAAAGTAACAATAACAATAGACGGCAAAAAATTTGAAGCAATTGAAGGACAATCTTTAATTGAAGCTGCAAAAAACAACGGTTTTTATATTCCTACACTTTGCCATTTTAAAGAAATATATCCTCCGCTCGGAACCTGCAGAGTTTGCACCGTAAACATTAACGGAAAACCAGATACCGCCTGCACCCGAAAAGTTTTTGACGGAATGGAAGTAGAGGTTAATACGCCGGAAGTTCTCGACAACCGAAAAGCAATCGTTGAAATGCTTTTTGCCGAAGGAAATCACTATTGTCCGGCTTGTGCAAAAAGCGGTGATTGTGAACTTCAACGAAAAGGATATGAAATGGGAATTTCTTCATCACGCTTTCCGCACCTTTTCGAGGAACGCCCCAGAGACTTTAAAGATGACCGTATTTTCTTAGAGCATAACAGGTGTATTCTCTGTAAGCGATGTGTTCACGAAGTAAAAACTAATAAAGGAGAAAATGTTTTCTATTTTCAAAACAGAGGACATAATATGTTGGTGGGAATGGATTATGAAAAAGCAAAAGAACTTACCGACGAACAGGTTCTTGAAGCCGCAAAACTTTGTCCCGTAGGTGCAATTATTGCGAAAGGAAAATGTTCGGTTAAACCTTTCGGCGACAGAAAATTTGACGTTGATAAAAATATTAAATGGATACAGTCTGAAGATATGGAATTAAACATTCCTAAAGACGGTAAGAAAAAAATTGTTGCAACAACTTCTCTTGCCGGATGTTTTGGCTGTCATATGTCTTTGCTTGATATTGATTTGGGAATTTTGGACGTTCTTGAGCTTGTTGAATTTAATAAATCGCCTTTAACCGACATCAAAAAATTTTCAAAACAATGCGATATCGGAATTATTGAAGGCGGAGTTGCCAATTCCGAAAATTTTGAAGTATTAAAAGAGTTCCGAAAGAAATGCAAAATTGTTGTTGCTCTCGGTGAATGTTCAATATGGGGAGGAATTCCCGCAATGCGTAATACATTACCTTTAAAAGATTGCTTGGAAGAAGCTTATTTAAATTCAATATCAAGTGAAAATAATGAAAATATAATTCCGTATCACGAAGATATTCCGAAATTATTGAATAAAGTTTATTCCGTAAGCGACATTATCAAGATTGATTATTACATTCCGGGATGTCCGCCTAATGCCGAACATATTTGGAAAGCAATTAAAAATATTTTATTCGGAGCGGGTGAAAAAGTTGCTTACGAAGAATTTAAATACGATTAAAAACTTTCAACTTTTAACTTTTAACTTTCAACTTAAGATAATGAGCAGAAAAATAGTAATAGACCCGGTTACCAGAGTCGAAGGACACGGAAAGGTAACTATTCAATTAGACGATAACGGAAACGTAAAAGACTCCAAATTTCACATTGTGGAATTCAGAGGTTTCGAAAAATTTATTCAAGGACATCCGTATTGGCAAGCTCCTCTGGTAGTGCAGCGTTTATGCGGAATTTGTCCCGTAAGCCATCATTTGGCTGCAGCAAAAGCAATTGACCAAATCGTAGGAATTGACCCCGAAGATTTATCGCCTACTGCAACAAAAATTCGTAAACTGCTTCATTACGGACAAGTTTTTCAATCGCATGCTTTGCATTTTTTCTATCTTGCAGCACCCGATTTACTTTTCGGTGTTGATGCCGACCCGGCAATCAGAAATGTTGTAGGTGTTGCACAAGAACATCCCGAACTTGCAAAAAAAGGAATTTTAATGCGAAAATTCGGACAGGAAATAATCAAAGCAACTGCCGGGAAGAGAATTCACGGTATTGCTGCAGTACCCGGTGGTGTACATAAAAATTTACGCAGAAACGAGATTGATTATTTTCTTGACGGAAAAGATATTCCGAATGTTGATACAATGATACAATGGTGTTTGGAAGTCATTGATTTTATGAAAAATTATCACAAAGAACATGCTGCATGGTTGGATACTTTTGCAGCTTTCCCGTCAGGACATCTCGGATTGGTCTCAAAAGACGGAAGCGGTGCTTTGGACTTCTATGACGGAAGGTTGAGAGCTGTTGACAGTGAAGGAAAAATTACGCTTAATGACATTCCCGATTTCCAATATCACAAGTATTTTAATGAAGATGTCGAACGTTGGTCATATCTTAAATTTCCGTATATAAAACACCTCGGAAGAGAAAACGGTTGGAACAGAGTAGGACCTCTCGGCAGACTAAATGTTTGTAATTCAATAACAACACCGCTTGCCGAAAAAGAACGTAAAGAATTTAAGGCATATACAGGCGGTAAACCTAATAATATGACCATGCACACGCATTTGGCTCGCTTAATCGAAACTTTACACGCAGCCGAACTTATGAAAGAATTGCTTAACGATGAGGATATTATGGGAGACGAACTTGTTCGTGAAGGTGTCAGAAGAAATGAAGGAATAGGTGTAATAGAAGCTCCGAGAGGCACTTTAATACATCATTATAAGGTTGATGATGCCGGAAAAATTAAAAAATGTAACTTAATTGTATCGACAACACACAATAACGACCCTATGAATAAAGCCGTAGGGTGGGTTGCTCAAAATGTGCTCGACAAACAAGGCGAAATAACAGAGGGAATGTTAAATCAAGTAGAGGTTGCAATAAGAGCATACGATCCTTGTTTAAGTTGTGCTACGCATGCAATGGGGAAAATGCCCTTACAATTATCAATTTATAATAATGAGGGTGAATTAATTGATGAAAAATTTAAATCATA
>JAJRUH010000172.1 GCA_024277895.1 Bacteroidota bacterium
ATGGGAATAAAAGTTTTTGGTCCCGACCTTGAAACAATAGAGAAAACGGCTTATGAAATAGAACATCAACTTAAATTCGTAAAAGGTGTAAAAGCATCTTCGGTTTTTGCCGACAGGGTTGTAGGTAAACCTTATATTGAATTAGAAATTAAGCGTAAAGCAATTGCTCGCTATGGTTTGACTGTTAAGGATTTACAGACAACGTTGGCAACAGCAATCGGAGGAATGCCGCTTACTTCCACGGTTGAAGGGAGAGAACGTTTTCCTGTGCGGGTACGTTATGCTCGTGAACTCAGAGACAACCCGGATGAGTTGAAGAAAATTCTGATTCCGACAAAAAGCGGTGTTCAAATTCCTCTCGGAGAGCTTGTTGATGTACAGTACAAAAGAGGTCCGCAACTTATTAAAAGTGAAAATACCTTTCTTGTCGGTTATGTAATTTTCGATAAAAAAGACGGTTTTGCAGAAGTTGATGTTGTTGAAGATGCACAAAAATATCTTAAAGATAAAATTAAAAGTGGGGAACTGATTATTCCGGCAGGTGTAAATTATAAATTTACAGGGAATTATGAAAATCAAGTTCGTGCAAGTAAACGCCTGCTGCTTGTTGTTCCGATTTCTTTAATCTTAATTTTCTTAATTTTATATTTTCAATTCGGGAAAGTGCAACCGTCATTAATGGTTTTTTCAGGAATATTTGTTGCTTTTGCAGGAGGTTTTATTATGATATGGCTTTACGGGCAATCATGGTTTCTGAATTTCTCCGTCGGCGGAATGAATATGCGAGATATGTTTAATATGCACACGATAAATTTAAGCGTTGCAGTTTGGGTGGGATTTATTGCTCTTTTTGGTATTGCAACTGATGACGGAGTAATTGTTGGAACTTATTTGAAGCAAGTTTTTGAACGCAATAAACCGAAAACAGTTGCAGAAGTGAGAAATTCTGTAATTGAAGCAGGGTCAAAACGTGTTCGACCGGCAATGATGACTGCTGCAACAGCTATAATTGCTCTAATTCCGGTACTCACATCAACGGGCAAAGGTTCTGATATTATGGTTCCTATGGCAATACCGTCATTCGGAGGAATGATTATTCAAGTTATGACCATGTTTGTTGTTCCGGTGCTGTACAGTATGTGGCAGGAAGGAAAAATAAAGAAACTAACTTAACCTTCAAGCGTCTGTCAGACCTTGAAGCGTTTAAAAATTAAATAATATATGTTTAAATGTTTTCGGGCTTTCAAACGCCGAAAGGTATTAAATCTAAAAAGGATAAAGATGAAAAATATATTATTAATAATTATGTTGTTTTTAATCAAGATAAGTTCGGCACAGAACACATTGCCCGATTATCTTAAAACAGCAGCGGAAAATAATCCGGAACTTGCAGCTAAATTCAGCGAATATAATGCGAGTTTACAAGTTATTCCGCAAGTAAAAGCTTTGCCCGATCCTAAAGTTTCATTTGCATACTTTATTATGCCGGTAGAAACAAGAACCGGACCGCAACAATTTAAAATTTCGGCAAGTCAGTTTTTCCCTTGGTTTGGTAGTTTGAAAGCAAAAGAAAATGCTGCAATTCAAACAGCCAAAGCATATTATGAAGATTTTCAGCAAACAAAATCAAAGTTGTTTATGGATGTCAGAACATCTTATTTTACATTGTATTACATTGAAAAATCAATAGAAATAACAGAAGACAATTTGGAAATTTTGAAATCATTCAAAAAGTTGGCAGCCGTAAAAGTTGAAACCGGCAAAGCATCAGCAACTGATGAATTACGTGTTGATATGGAATTAGCCGAGCTTGAAAATAAATTGGCTTTGCTGAGAGACAGCTATTTCAGTGAACAAGTTAAGTTTAATAATCTTTTAAATGTTAAAAAAGAGAGGTCTGTTGTTTTAAATGAGATAACGAAAGAAAATAGTTTTGAATTTAACAAAAAAATAATTTCGGATAGTATTAAAGTAAACAATCACGATTTAAAAGCTCTTGATTTTAAACTGAATGCGTTGAACAATATAAAAACAGCGGCACGAAAAGACGGTATGCCTAAATTTTTAATAGGTGCGGATTATACGTTTATCGGAACAGGTGAAAACAACCTTGCCGGAACAGATGCTTTTTTAATACCGAAAGTCGGTATTTCAATTCCGCTTAATCGAAAAAAATACAAAGCAAAAGTTTTTGAAGTTAAGTACAAGCAAGATGCGTTAACGCAGAAAAAAGAAAATACCGAAAATTTACTTCAAACGGCTTTGGAAACTGTATTTAAAGATTTCAATGATGCCGACAGACGTGTGCAACTATATGTAAGTCAGTATGAAATTGCCAAAAAGGCTTTACGTTTATTAGAAAACGAGTATGAGGTCAGTTCGGTAAATTTTGAAGAAATATTAAGAATGGAACGTAAAGTTCTGAATTTTAATCGGGCAACGGAAAAAGCATTGTCGGACAGAGAAAAAGCAAAATCAAAAATATATTTTTTAATGGGCAGATAAAGACTTTCAATTGTTAGGAAGACATTGAAATGTCAATAAATCAAATTAAATCAAATCAAATGAAAAATCTAATTCAAAAAGTAAAAGAAAACATAAAATACATACTTCCGAGTATCGTAATAGGATTATTTTTCGGTTGGTTGTTTTTTGCCGGAGGATCAAGTTCCGACAAAGTAAATAAGCACGAAACCGAAGAACAAGCAGTAGAACATTGGACGTGCTCGATGCACCCGCAAATTGACGAACCGGAACCCGGACAATGTCCTATTTGCGGAATGGATCTCATTCCTAAAAAAACAGTACAATCTGATGATGAAGTTGTTTCGGCAGACGAAATACTGATGACACAATCAGCAATAAAACTTGCTGATATCCGGACATATATAGTAAAAGAAGGATTGCCTGATAAAAAAGTTTATTTGCTCGGAAAAGCTCAAGCCGATGAACGCAAAATAGCAGAACTTACGGCACGATTTTCCGGTCGAATTGAAAAACTGTATGTGAATTTTACGGGTCAAAACGTAAAAAGAGGGCAACGATTGGCAACGATATATTCGCCCGAGTTAGTTGCTGCTCAGAAAGAATTATCGGAAGCAATTTCATTTAAAAAAACAAATCCGAGTTTTTATACGGCAGCACGTAATAAGTTAAAGCTGTGGGATTTAAGCGAAAGTCAAATTAATGATATTGAAAAGAGCGGTAAACCGAAGTTATATTTTGATATCCTCTCACCGATTTCAGGAACTGTAACCTTGCGACATGTTGCTTTGGGCGACTATGTGAAAGAAGGCAATGCTTTGTTTCAGGTTGTTGACTTAACAAAAGTTTGGGTGCTGTTTGATGCTTACGAAAGCGATTTGCCTTGGCTGAAAAAAGGAGACAATGTTGACTTTGTATTTCAATCATTACCCGGGAAAAAGTTCAGTTCAAAAATCACGTTTATTGATCCCTTCATTAATCCGCAAACCAGAGTAGCAAAAGTCAGAGTAGAAATAAAAAATCCCAATATGGAAATTAAACCCGAAATGTTTGCCGACGGAATTGTTCAATCAAAAATATCAGGGAAAATGAATGATATTTTAATTCCGAAATCAGCAGTATTATGGACAGGCAAGCGTTCAATTGTTTATATTAAAGTTCCGGGAAGAAAAAATCCGACTTTTAGAATGCGAACAGTTGATTTAGGTCCCGAAGCCGGTAATTTTTATATCATAAATTCAGGACTTAAAAAAGATGAAGTAATAGCTGCCAACGGTGTATTTAAAATTGATGCGGCAGCACAACTTGCCGGTATTCCGAGCATGATGAATCCCGAAGAAGAAACAAGTAATAATAATATATATCGTTTAGACACACCGAAAGAATTTGTAAATCAATTAAATAATCTTTTAAATTCATATTTAATAATTAAAGATGATTTTTTTGCAGCAGACAGAAATAAAGCTTCCGAACAAGCAAAAAATATTCTGAAAAATCTAAAAAAAGTTAATATGGAGCTCGTAAAAGGCGATGCACATATGTATTGGATGAAACAGGCAAAAGTTATAAAAGACAAAGCTAAAATTATTGCCGAAGCCGATAATATTGATACACAAAGAAGAGCTTTTAAGTCGCTTTCAGAGGCAATGATAAATGTGTTTAAAAGTTTCGGGCTCGAAAATGAAAAGGTATATGTTCAGTTTTGTCCTATGTTCGATGATAATAAAGGGGCTTTTTGGCTCAGTACACAAAAACAAATTAAAAATCCGTATTACGGCGATTTAATGCCGACTTGCGGAGACACAAAAGATAGTATTCAATAAATAATTAAATATTATAAATCAATTAAATTAAAAAAAATGAAAAAATCAATTTTAGTTTTTACAACGGCATTCTTTTTATTTGCCGGAACAACTATGGTATTAACAAGTTGCGGAAGTGATGATAATACCGAACAACATGAACATACTGACGGCGATATGCACAATGACGGCGATATGAACTCGGACAGTGAAATGATGAACCATTCAGACGGTAATATGGATATGGATACAACTAATACAGCCGCGAACAGTGACTCAACAGATGTTGTATATGCTTGTCCGATGCATCATAATATTACAGGTAAAAAAGGTGATACTTGTTCAATTTGCGGAATGAAATTAACAAATACAGAAACAGATAAAGCTCATAAAGGACACACTCACATGCATAATGATTAACTATTAGATACGAGACTGTAGGAAGTATATTTTGCATAGTCATTTTAATTCCGGAAAGAACTCTGCGGAACAATTTTATTTCAAATTTTATTGAAATTCAGTCAGTTTCACAGAATCGAATAAAATTACTGCAACAAACGGATACTTCTGATCAGTCTCGTTTTTTATTATTTCTAAAAAGCCGATATAATTGAAATTGTATAACTCTTTTCAGAAATAATATGAAAGAATTCACTGTTTTAAGTTGTATATTTGAATAAGAAAACATATTAAAAGTAATGTGCAGTTTGTTCTGAGATAATATATTCATAAAGTTTTTATAAATTAAAAAAACAAAAAAATGATACTTAAAACAATAATTTCAGCTATAGTTTTGCTGGCTCTCGTTATTCCGGCATTAGGATTTAAACAGTTCTTTAATAAAAATGCCGAATCAGTCATCCATTCATGTAACCATGATAAAAATGATTCTGATACAAAAGAATCTTGCTCTTTCTGTCCGACAGAAGAATTATCAAATCATTCTGTTTGATTATTTCAGGAAAATATTTATTATTAAATAAAACAAAATGAAACTAATTAAAGCATATATAAGAAACCGAAAAGTAGGAGATGTTTATAAAGCGCTTTTCAAGGAAGGCTATTGCTGTATGACCTTCGTAGAATGTGAAGGAACCGGTCATTATACAGATAGTGAAAAAGAACACATTAGTGTAAAATATGAATTTGCCGAAGCATATAAAGTTATAAAATTAGAAATCCTGATTTCCGATAAACAAACAGCAAATGTTGTAGAAATAATAAGAAAAAACGGAAGAACAGGTTATCATGGTGACGGAATGATAATAGTCTCGGAAGTTGAAGAAGTATATAAAATAAGAACTGATGAAAAAGGAATTCACGTTGTTTAACAATATATTGAAAATTTGGCTTTTCAAATTTATAAAACTAAAACAATGGACGATTATATAAAATATTTAAAATTTATTTCGGGTTCTGATAAAACTGAAGATAAACACAATAATGTTGAAATACTTTTATCAGATTTGCAAGGGATTAAAAAAGTAACAAAACAAGGAACCACTGTAAGCGTAGAGTTTAACTCATATGTACTTAGTGAATCTGTCCTTATTGAATTACTGAAAGAAAACGGATACGAATCTGAGAAATTAATGCAAAATAAAAAAGGATTTTTTGCCAAATGGTTGGAAAAAACGGCAAAAACCAATAAAGAAAATTTCGGGAACAATCGTTTAGAATGTTGCGACTTAAACAAATAATCATATTTAGGGCTTGCTGAAAAGGTCAGATGTGCAGCTGAGCAGCAAAAATTTGGTAGTTTTATCAAAATAAGTGCAAGGGTTTCAAGATATTTCATTCAAAAACCTTGCACTTTATCACAAAAATACAAGCATAAAATCTTGAATTACAATATATTTAGCATTTTTCAGCAAGCCCTATTTATTGTTCTGTAACTGACACCACAACAAAATGGAAATTATATTAAAATCAATTGTAACTTGCCCCGAATGCGGATATCAAAACGAAGAAGAGATGCCGACAGATGCTTGTCAGTTTTTTTATGAATGCGAAAATTGCAAAACTGTTTTAAAACCAAAAGAAGGCGATTGTTGTATATATTGTTCCTACGGAACAGTTCCTTGTCCGCCTGTACAAAAAAACAAAAAATGTTGTTAACTTTGTATTTGTGAACAAAGAAATCGATAAAAAACTTCATTCAAGAAATATAAAACCGACAGCCATGCGAGAACTTGTGCTGAAAGTTTTAACAGAACAAAAAACGGCAATAAGTCTTCCGGAATTGGAAGAAAAATTTACTTATGCCGAAAAATCAACTTTATACAGAACCCTCAAAACATTTGAAGATAAGAAATTGATACACAGCATAGATGACGGTTCGGGAGCCATACGCTATGCCGTTTGCCGGGATACTTGCGAATGCAATCCGGAAGATTTACACGTTCATTTTTATTGCACTTCCTGCAAGCAAACTTTTTGTCTTAACGAAATTCCCGTTCCCGAAATAAATCTTCCTTCCGGTTTCACCCTCGAAAGTGTTAATATGGTTGTAAAAGGTATTTGTGTAAACTGCAGATAATGAACAATTTAAAACTTTGCAACTCGGTTGCACTTGTTTTGTTCGTATATTTGCATCAATGAATAACAAATTTAAATATATTAAATTTATTCTTGCCTCTATAATCGGATTTACGCTTATTTCACATACTGTTATTCCGCATGATCATCACTTTGGTCATAATTATTCGGAACATCATGACGTACACAACGGTTCAAATGAAGAACCAATTCATTGTTACTATTTAAATAATATCGATTTTGATAAAGTCAGAACTAACAGTTTTACAAAAACTTTTAAAGAGTTACCCGGCATTTTTGCAATTATAATTTCTGATTTATTTAGTATTAGTTTAAATTATCAAACAAATAATTTTATAAATGCAAATAATAATCTCCCCGATTATTTTTCATTAATAAGTATTTCGCCTACACGAGGCTCTCCTCTTTTGTAATTTTCAATCTTAAATTCTGCAAAATCATCTGATGAATGATTTTGTAAGACACTTGAATGTAATTATTTTCCGAATGAATTAACTTATAAAATTCATCGGATGAATAAATTAATTCAGAATCTTTCAACTTTATAACTTTCAACTAAAATGATAAACAAAATAATATCTTTTTCAATAAAAAACAAAGCACTTATTTGGCTGATGACAATCGGACTTATAATAGGCGGAATATACTCGGCAACAAAAGTGCCGCTTGATGCCGTGCCGGACATTACAAATAATCAAGTATTGGTAATTACGACAGCACCGAACCTCGGCACCGAAGACATTGAGCAATTTGTAACTTATCAGGTTGAACTTGCTATGGCAAACCTACCCGATGTAACGGAAATTCGCAGTGTTTCACGTTTCGGACTTTCGGTTGTAACCATAGTTTTTAAAGATGAAGCCGGCACATATTTACCGCGTCAATTAGTTGCCGAAGCTCTTTCGGAAGTAAAAGAAAAAATACCCGAGGGTTTCGGAGAACCGTTTATGGCTCCCATAAGCACCGGATTAGGGGAAATTTACCAATATACTTTGGAAATTGCAGACGGATACGAAAATAAATATGATGATATGGAACTTCGCACAATTCAAGAATGGATTGTAAAACGACAAATGGCAATGTTGCCGGGCGTTGTTGAAGTTAACTCTTTCGGAGGACACGGAAAACAGTATGAAGTGTCGATTAATCCGGATAAACTTCGCAGTATGAACCTGACTATTTCAGATGTTTTTGAAGCTCTCGAAAAAAACAATCAAAATGTAGGCGGTGCATATATTGAAAAAAATCATCAGGCAAATTTTATTCGCGGAGAGGGTTTAATGAGGTCGATTGATGATATTAAAAACACGGCAGTTGCAAACATTAACGGTCAGCCGGTTTTTATTCGCGATGTTGCGGAAGTTAAATTCGGAAGTTTTCTTCGCTACGGTGCTTTTACAAAAAACGGAAAAGGCGAAGCCGTAGGCGGTATTGTTATGATGCTTAAAGGCGAAAATTCTAACGATGTCATTAAAAACGTGAAAGAACGTATTGCGATGATTCAGAAATCATTACCGGAAGGCATAACCATAAAGCCCTTTCTTGACAGAAGCAAATTAATAAAAAGCACAACATCTACGGTTGCCGAAAATTTAAGTTTAGGAGCTTTAATAGTTATTTTTATTTTGGTAATTTTTCTGGGAAATTTAAGGGGCGGATTAATTGTTGCTTCAACCATTCCTTTGGCTTTGCTTTTTGCATTTATTATGATGAAAATTTTCGGCGTTTGGGCAAATCTTATGAGTTTGGGTGCTCTTGATTTCGGAATTTTAATCGACGGTGCGGTAATTATTATAGAAAGTATGATTTATTATTTGCATCGAAAAAACTATATCGGAACTAAAATAACACAACAAAAGCGTGATGAATTAGCATATAAATCCGGAAGTAAAATGATGAATTCAGCATTTTTCGGACAGCTGATTATTCTCATTGTGTTTATTCCGGTTCTGGCACTTCAAGGCATTGAAGGTAAGATGTTTATCCCTATGGCAATGACTTTCGGATTTGCCGTTGTCGGTGTTGCATTGCTTTCTCTTACCTACATTCCGATGATGGCTGCAACATTTCTTAATCCGCCGAAAACAGATAAAAAAACTTGGGGCGACAGAGCAATAGCTAAAATTGAGAACATTTATAAGCCGGCTGTCGATTGGTCTTTAAGAAAAGGGAAGTTTATAATAGCCGGTGCAATAATTTTGTTGGTTTTCGGCGGTTTTTTATTCTCTCGAATGGGTGCCGAATTTATGCCGAAATTAGACGAAGGCGATTTTGCTTTTCAGGCAATTTTAAAACCCGGAACTTCTCTTACGGAGGTTACGAAAACTTCTACTCGTCTTGAACAAATCGTTTTGGAAAACTTCCCGGATGAAATAGCGTCAATCCAAAGCAGAATAGGAGTTGCCGATTTACCTACGGATCCGATGCCGATAGATATTGCCGACATTTTTGTTATTCTGAAACCCAAAAGTGAGTGGAAAAAAGTAAAATCAAAAAAAGAATTAGTCGAAAAAGTAAAAGAAAAAGTAAGTGTTTTGCCGGGTATTAATTTTGAATTTACCCAACCCATTGAAATGCGTTTTAATGAACTTCTTACAGGTATACGTGAAGATGTGGCTGTTAAACTTTACGGCGATGATTTGAATGTTTTGGCTGATAAAGCTGAAGAAATTGTAGGCTTAATTTCCGGAATTGAAGGTATTGCGGGCATTAAAGCCGAAGCAACAAGAGGTCTGCCGCAAATAACCGTTAAATATAATCGGAACGAATTGGCAAAATACGGTTTAAATATCAATGAGTTAAATACAATAATTGAAACTGCTTTCAGCGGAAGCATTGCAGGAAGCATTTATGAAGGCGAAAGAATGTTCGATTTGGTTGTCAGATTAGATGAAAGCCACAGGAAAAACATTGACGATATCAGAGATTTATACGTTAGTTTGCCC
Organism: Bacteroidota bacterium; assembly: GCA_024277895.1. Lineage (GTDB taxonomy): Bacteria > Bacteroidota > Bacteroidia > Bacteroidales > JAADGE01 > JAADGE01. The sequence continues at coordinate 9,791 of JAJRUH010000172.1, forward strand.
GACGGCAATCAAATACCCGTTAAAACGGTTGCCGATGTCAGTTATCAGCCCGGACCGATGCAAATCAGTCGAGATAATACCAACCGAAGAACTTATGTAGGAATTAATGTTGAAGGCAGGGATATAAAATCGCTTGTAGAAGAAATTCAACAAACATTAGATAAAAAACTTGAACTTCCCGACGGTTATTACATTCGTTACGGAGGAGCCTTTGAAAACCTTGAAAGAGCGACAAAACGTTTATCTTTGGTTGTGCCGCTTGCACTTGCTTTAATTTTTATGTTGGTATTTTTTGCCGTTAAATCGTTCAAACAAACTATGATGATTTATGTTGCAATTCCG
>JAJRUH010000173.1 GCA_024277895.1 Bacteroidota bacterium
AATTATGTAGATTATGTCGTAAAAGTCGATAAAGCCGGCGACCCTGATAAAATTGTTTCCGGCACAACGCAAATTACAAAAAGTCCCGACAGACTTTTACTTGCCGAAATGACCGCAAAATTTTGCGAAGCAACAGGAATTATTAAAGACGGTTTTTCCTTTCAAACCGGTGCAGGAGGAACATCGCTTGCCGTAAGTAAATATTTCGGCGATATTATGCGTAAAAAAGGCATAAAAGCACGTTTTGCAAGAGGCGGAAGCAACAAATATCTTGTAGAAATGCTTGAGGAAGGTCTGATAGAGTATATACTTGACGGACAAACATTTGACTTGGAAGGCATTCGCTCAATGCGAGAAAACCCGAACCACACTTGGACAAGTCCGTTTACGAGTTACAACTATCACAGCAAAGGAAATTTTGCCGGAATGGTAGATGTTGTTATTCTCGGTGCTACCGAAGTTGATGTTAATTTTAACGGAAACGTAGTTACACATTCAGACGGGTTGTTGATGCACGGTATCGGCGGTTGGCAAAATTGTTTATTCAGTAAAACGGTTATTTTGCCTTTGCCTTTATTCCGAAACCGTATTCCGGTTATTGTTGATGAAGTAACTACCCTTGTCGGTCCCGGCGAACTGATTGACATTATCGTTACCGAAAGAGGAATTGCAATAAATCCTCTGCGTAAAGATTTAATCGAAGCAAGTAAAAATTCCGGTTTACCGATAAAAACCATTCGGGAACTAAAAGACGAAGCAGAAAGAATATGCGGAAAACCGCATAAACCCGAATTTACCGATGAAATTATCGCTGCAATAAAATGGGTTGACGGAACGGTAATCGATGTTGTAAGAAAGTTGAAAAAATTTGATTAAAAATATCTGTATAAAATCCGAGGTACTGAAGAAAGTGCCTCGGATAAAATTAAAACTATCGCCCGATATTTGTTTGTTTTGTGACAAAATTTAATATGATACGTTTTCAGATATAGAATAAGAAATTTTTTAATGAAATTAAAATTAATTTTATTCCTGATAAGTCTTTTTTTTACTTCCGAAACATCTTTTTCGGCTGTGGTGTCCGGTACCGTAACCGACGAAGCAGGTAATCCCCTACCCTTTGCCTCCGTCTTTGTAAAGAACTCTGTTTCAGGTGTTTCTGCAAACTATGAAGGAAAATATTTTTTAGAATTAAACCCGGGGAAACATATTTTGGTTTATTCGTATTTGGGCTGCGAAAAAACCGAAAAACAAATAAATTTAAAACCGGGAGACCGATTAACGATTAATATCTCACTAAAAAGAAGCATCTCTGCAATTGACGAAGTAGAAATTGTTGCCGACAAAATTGACCGTGCAAAAAAAATAATGTCAAAAACAAGAGCTAAACGAAAAGATTATTTAACAAATGTAAAGAATTATCAATGTGAAATTTACGTTAAAACTTCTTTTGAAAAAGAATACAAAGTAAAAGATACTGTAAAGAAGAATTCAACGCAGGAAAAAGATATTAATGAATATTTGAAAAAGGATAAACTTAATCTTATTGAATATATTGCCGAAACATACTTTAGATATCCGTCAAAATACAAGGAAAACATTAAAGCATTTCACGATTTTTCAGAAAAAAAACCGCCCGGACGTTCAATTACCGTAAGAGCAGGTGTTGAAAGAGAGGAAATTGCACCAAAACAATATTCTTCCGTAAATCCGTATCTGTTTGAAACAGAAAATATTGCAAATACATTTAATTTCTATAAAAATTTACTTAAAATTCCTCAATTATGTAATCAACCGTTGAAATCTCCGATTGCTGCAAGTTCCGGTTTAAATTACAGATATAAATATATTGAAAAATTTACCGAAAACGGCAAAGAAATATATAAAATTAAAGTTTCACCGAGAAACAAAACCGATGCCTTGTTTTACGGAAATATTTTCGTAGAAGACAGTACTTGGGCAATTGCCGGCATAGATTTATCAATAAATGAAAAATCTCTGATGCTTTATAAAAATTTCAGAATTACGGCAAATTTCAAACAAATACAAAAAAATATTTATCTGCCCGAAAAAATAAATATTATCTACACGGCAAAAAACGGAAAAAGCACAATTCTCGGTGAAAGCAAAATTAAGTTTACAAATTATACTGTTAATAACCGGACCAATACAAAGCTGTTTAATAACGAAATAAAAACTTTTGAAAAAGATGCTTTTGATAAAGATTCTGTTTACTGGGCAAAAAACAGATTACTTTCATTAAAAACAGAAGAACTTAAATTCATAAAAAAGACAGACAGTTTGCAACGTTATTACAAATGCAACGAATTTCTCGATAAGCAAGACTCAATTTTTAACCGACTTTATTGGTACACACCGCTTGCCGGCTGGGGACACAAAAATCATTATACCGGAAATACTTTTCATATAGGCGGAATATTAGAACAAACTGTGCCTTTCGGAATCGGCGGATACCGGCATAAGCTACCTTTGTATTTCAATAAAGAATTCAAAAACGGAATGTTGCTCGAAACAACCGAGAATATTGACTACGGCTTTAATAATAAAGATTTAAAAGGCAGCATAGGTATCGGCTTAACCTACTATCCGAAAAAATTTATCCGAACTTTTATTGATGTAGGAAATACTTATGAACTTATTAACAATTACGCTTCGTTTGAACAAATTTTCAGCAGAAGCAATTATGTAAATACCAAATCCGTAAAAATAAGGCAGCGCATTGAAATAATAAACGGACTTTTTGCCGAACTTACCTTGCTTTATTCCGACCAAAATCCCATTACCGACTTACAACTCTCGGAATGGTCGAAAAAAATTTTCGGAGAACTAAATCAACCAGTTGATTTCAAAAGATATACAAAAAGCGAAATAAAATTAAAATTCAAATACAGAATAAATCAAAAATACATCATAAAAGGCAATAAGAAAATAATTATCGGAAAAGATTACCCCGAAATTTATTTCACATACAGAAAAGGTATTCCGAAGATTTTTAAAAGCGAAGTAAATTTCGATTATTTTGAAGCAGGAGCAAATGCCGAACATAAATTAGCCCGTTTCGGCTCATCTCGGTGGCAAATATCTGCCGGAATTTTTACAAATAAAAATAATCTTCGTCAATTGGAATACAAATTTTTCCGAGGTTCGGATATTATTATTTTTTCCGACCCTTTGCGTTCGTTCCAATTGCTCGGTCCCACCCTTGTTACGAATAACGAATTTTTCAGAGCAAATTACATACATCATTTCAACGGAAGTATTTTGAATAAAATTCCGGGTATCAATTTCTTGAAATTAACACTTGCCGCCGGTGCGGGAACAATGAGCATTCCTGCCGATAATTTCTATCATTTTGAAATGTTTGCAGGCATAGAACGTGTCATTAAAATAAAAGAACAACTTTTTCGATTGGGAATTTATGCCGTAACCGCCGACAACACACTTTCAAACCCCGATTTTACGCTTAAATTCGGTATAAGTCCTTTTAATTCATACACAAAAAAATGGACATATTAAACAGGCAAATAGTTTAATTTAAAAACAGATTTATATATTTGTTTCCGGAAACTTAAAAATAACTTTCAACTTTCAACTTTTAACTTTCTGATTTAACCGGAAAAATCGTATACTTGAAAAAACAATATAAAACAAAACAACATACAAATAAACATAAGCGACAAACCAAGCGGCATATATTTTAAAATGACGGTAAATAATAAAATTTACACAAAAAAATAATCATTCAAAAATAGTTTGTTATGAAATACTTATTTTCGGTAATATTTTTCTTTATGTTTTCGGCTTGTGCAACTCAATATATGCCTTCCGGAAGTTTTGTGCCTTTAATGCAACAAAAAAAAGATTTAAAAGCAAAAATATCTTTAAGTACAAATAGTTTTCAAACTGCTGTTGCCTATGCTCCCTTTAAAAACATTGCTTTTAAAGCAGATGCAGGATTTACATATAATTACATAACAGGTTTAGGGAGTGATGATTTTGGTATTACGGACTGGTTTTTTGAAATTCCTTCGCCGGCTTACAATTCAAGTTTTGAAATTTCGGCAGGATATTTTAATAAAATACATAACAAATTTATTTATGAAATTTATACCGGTGTAAAAACAGGAAACTCTAAAAGTCATTATAATGAGGGGAAATATTACAGCCCGAATTTTAATTTTGTTTTTTCTACATCAGGTAAAAAAATGAATATTGGCTCATATATTAAAATTTATCATAATAACTATAAAATCCCCAAAACATATTATTCCGGTGAAATTTTTTTATATAATTTTAATTTTTTTTCTTTTGAACCGGGAATATTTTTAAAACTCGGAAAAAATCTTAAAACAGAATTTCAAATAGCAGGAATGTTCCCCGATAAAGATAAAATGATACTTATAGGTACAGATTATTTTGAAACTGTTGAATACTCAAAACTACATATATCAGTCGGCTTATCCTATAATTTTAATTATAAAAATAAAAAAAAAGAACTTTCAACTTTATACTTTTAACTTTATACTCTCGACTAAAAATGAAATACGCAGAAATAGAAACACAAAAAGAACTGAAACACCTTTTCCGAAAACCCGGTGATATTATTGATAAGGTTGCTTTTCAGGATGTAGATTTAACGGAATTTGAAGAAGACGTATTCAGATTTTATTTCAGCAACTGTATTTTTCTCGGATGTAAAATAAACGATAAAATAAAATCTCACATAGGAGATGAAAATTACATTTTTCCTAAATTAAACGTTCCTTACAACATCTACCCCAACCGACTTTACGACAGGTTCGACCTTTACGGAGAATACGAACTCGGAAAACCCGAAACATACGAACAAACTTTCGACAAAACGGTTTACAATCATTTTATTGAAACCGGAAAAGAAGCCGACAGCATAAAAGAAACACTTGCACGTCGCCTGCACGACCACTCGATTACCGATGCACTATACGATTTTCTTGAAAAATACGATGAAAAAAAAGTTGTCGCAATAATGGGCGGACACAGTTTGGCTCGAAATACCGACGATTATAAGATGGTTGCAAAACTCTCGAAAGAGCTGACTGAAGACGGATACTTAATGACATCCGGAGGCGGTCCCGGAGCTATGGAAGCAACACATCTCGGAGCTTGGTTTGCCGGAAAACCCGACGAAGAATTGCAGGAAGCATTCAAAATTTTAGACCAAGCACCTGTTTACAAAGACAAATTATGGATGGATACCGCAATGCAGGTAATTGATAAATTTCCGAATAACGAAAAATACGAAAGTCTCGGAATACCTACTTGGCTCTACGGACACGAACCGCCTACACCTTTTGCGACAAAAATTGCAAAATATTTTGCCAACAGTGTGCGCGAAGACGGTTTGCTTACGATTGCCGAAGGCGGTATAATATTTTCACCCGGAAGTGCCGGAACAATCCAAGAAATTTTTCAGGAAATAACTCAAAATCATTATCTTAGTTTCGGTTATGCAAGCCCTATGATTTTTATGAACAAAAAATTCTGGACACAAGAAACACCGGTTTACAACTATATTCAGGATTTAGTTCAAAAAGGAAAACTGAAAAATCTTATTTTGTCGGTTTGTGATACAATTGAAGAAATTAAAACCGAACTGAGAAAATTTTATTCTTAGTAATTCCCTTAAATCTGCCTGTGTAGTCATCGGATGAAACACCCATGCCGAGTAAATTCGGCACACAAGGAAATGGTTATTGCACGCAAGAAATTTTATAAAAAGTAATAGTTTTATATGCGGGCAGGTTTTTGCTCTCGCAAAAAATCTATCTGACCTTTGAAGATTATAAATATAAACAGATGAATAATTAAATAAAAGTGAAGTCAATTATCTTATAAATCTCTGTTAATTAACCAATTCATCAGATGACTTACAAATACAAGTAATTCTTTTATTTAATACATATATTAACTACTTTTGCAATTTATCAAGTTAAAATTTCAAAAATATGAAATATTCTTCTTTTATTCTTATTCTAATGTTAATGAATTCATTAGCATTTTCCCAAAAAAATAATATCGTAAATCACAAATTATTTGTAAAACTAAACCCCGAAACTTCCGAAATTGAAGTTACGGACACCATAAATATTTCCGGAAATTTTAACGGAGAATTTATGCTGAATTCTGCTTTAATTCCCCATTCAAATTCAACAAATATTAAGTTGAAAAAAGTTAAAGAAAATATCAAAGCCGGTGATACGGGAATGGACAGAGATGAAACAACAAACAATATAAAATTAACAAAATATAAGGTTTCCGGCAAAAATAAAACTTTCGTTATTTCATATAAAGGTAAAACAGCTTCCGAAATAGAACAAAACAAAGAAAATTATCAAAGAGGATTTTCATACTCATCCGGAATAATAAGCCGAAAAGGAATATATTTAGCCGGTTCAACTTGGTGGATACCTGCTTTTGAAAATACTTTAATGACATTTTCCGTTACGACGGAACTTCCCGAAAATTGGAAAACCGTTTCACAGGGAAAACGCAGCGAAGAATTCGTAAAGCAAAAAAAACATTACGATACTTGGATTTGCGATAAACCGCAAGAAGAAATATTCTTAATTGCGGCAAAATTTACCGAGTATTCGCACAAAACACCCGAAGGAATAAAAATAAAAGCTTTTCTGAGAACACCGGACGAAACCTTGGCAAATAAATATTCCGAAGTTACGGAACAATATATGAAAATGTATGAAGATATGTTAGGAAAATATCCGTACTCAAAATTTGCCTTAGTCGAAAATTTCTGGGAAACCGGTTACGGAATGCCTTCTTTTACGCTTCTCGGCGAAAAAATTATTCGTTTTCCCTTTATTTTACATTCGTCTTATCCGCACGAGTTGCTGCATAATTGGTGTGGAAACAGCGTTTATGTCGATTTTTCCGAAGGAAATTGGTGTGAAGGAACAACGGCATTTATGGCTGACCATCTGATAAAAGAACAACGCGGTGCAGGAGAAGAATATCGCCGTTCGACATTGCAAAAATTCACAAATTTGGTAAACAAAGAAAATGATTTCCCTTTAAGTAAATTTCGTTCTCGCTACGACGGAGCAAGTGAAGCGATAGGTTACGGTAAAGCTCTGATGATGTGGCAAATGCTCAGAAGAAAACTCGGAGATGATATTTTCTTGAAAAGTATGCGATTATTTTATAAAAACAATATTTACAAAGCCGCATCTTACGATGATATTCGTAAAGCTGCGGAAGAAGTTTCCGGTATGGATTTAAAACCGTTTTTCAAACAATGGATTTACCGAAAAGGTGCTCCCGAATTGGCAATTAAAAGCATAAAAACGGATATGTTCAACGGAAAATATCGTATTTCCTTAACACTCGAACAAAAACAAAATGATGATGCTTTCAATATTGATGTGCCGATTAATATTGCCGAAAAAAAAGGTATTGAAACATTTGTTTTTAATATGACCGAAAAACTTCAAAATTTTCAAATTATTACAGAAAACAAACCTTTGAAATTAGCTGTTGACCCGCAATATGATGTTTTCAGAATTTTAGATCCGAACGAAGTTCCCCCTGCTCTTTCCAAAATTTGGGGAAGTAAAGAAAACATCATCATTATTCCGAGCAGAGCAAATAAAACGCAGCAAAGAATTTATGAAATATTTGCAAAACAGTGGAAAAAAACCGATAATGATAATTTTAAAATTGTTTACGATAATGAATTAAAATCTCTTCCGAAAGAAAGTACGGTTTGGATACTCGGTTTTGAAAATATTTTTTCAAAAACAGTCGAAAAACAACTTGCTTCTTACAACACTTTTTTTGACAAAGATTATATAAAACTTAACGGTAAAAAAATATTAAAAAAAGGGAATGATTTCATTTTTACGGTTTTCGATGAAAAAAATATTAACAGACAACATATTTTTATTGCCTGCAATAACGAAAAAGCCGTTTCCGGATTAATCAGAAAATTACCTCACTACGGAAAATACGGATATTTGGCGTTTAAAGGCGAAGAACCCGTAAATATTGCCAAAGGGCAGTGGGCTGTTCTTAATTCGCCTCTCGTAAAAGTATTTTCGGAAGGTAACGAAAAATTATCAATAACAGCAAAAAGAAAGGCATTGGCATATTTAAAACCTGTTTTTTCAGAAAGCAAAATGATGTCAACAATAAAATATTTATCTTCCGATGAATTAAAAGGACGAGGTTTAGGGACACCGGAATTAGACAAAGCATCAAAATATATTGCCGAAGCATTTAAAGAAGCCGGATTAAAACCCTTGCTGAAATCAGGTTATTATCAAAACTTTACGCATAATTTTAAAGATAAAGGAAACTTAAAAATAACAAACGTAATCGGGATTATTCCCGGAACCGACCCGAAATTAAAAGATTATCCGGTTGTTGTTTCGGCACATTACGATCATCTCGGTTTCGGCTGGCCCGACGTGCACAAAGGCGATAAAGGGAAAATTCATCACGGTGCAGACGATAATGCAAGCGGAACGGCAATTTTAATTGAATTGGCACGGACTATGGCAAAATCCGTAAAACCCAAAAGAACAATTATCTTTTTGTCGTGCAGCGGTGAAGAAGCCGGCTTAATCGGTTCAAGATATTTTGTAGAACACCGAAAAGAATATATAAAAGGTAATATTTTTGCCGATATAAATTTAGATACCGACGGCAGTTTATTCGACAAAAAACTACTTATTCTGAACGGAAATACGGCAAAAGAATGGAAATATATTTTTATGGGAACGGATTATACAACCGGCATAAAAACGGATGTTATTGACAAAGAACTTGATGCGAGCGACCAATTTGCATTTATTGAAAAAGGAATTCCGGCAGTCCAATTTTTTACCGGAGCAACAACAAATTATCACCGCCCTTCCGATACTTACGAAAAAATTGACGCCGAAGGTCTTGTTAAAGTTGCAACAGTTGCAAAAGAAGTGCTTGAATATCTTGCCGACAGAGAAAATGATATGTCTTTTACGGGAAAATTATTTGTTTCAGATTCCGAAAATAAAAAAACTCGCAATATTAAGAAAAACAGGCGAGTAAGCACCGGCTCCGTACCCGATTTCAGTTTTAAAGGTAAAGGTGTAAGAATAGGCAGTATTATTGAAAATTCTGCGGGAGAAAAAGCAGGTTTAAAAGCCGGAGACATTATTACGGCAATTAACAACAATAAAGTCGATAATTTGAAACAATATTCCGATTATCTTAAAGAATTTCAACCCGGAGATATTATTTCTTTAACTGTTTTGAGAAATAAAATTGAACAAAAAATTAAATTGAAATTAGAAGAACGATAAAAAATCACTAAATATTGGTATTGCATAAACTTTTCGCAACATTTATGTTTGCAGAAATATTTATGCGATACCGATGAAAACGATTAGTTACTTTTTCCTTTTTGTTTTTGCTTTAACAACAAACAATATTTTTTCTCAAATCAGCGGAATTTCCGCTTCAAAACTTGTGGTTATTAATGCGGAAACCGTACCCGAAAGCAAAATTGAATTTGAACCCTCATTCGGTTTTTCGGTATCTGTAGAAGACAGTCTGCAAATCTCTTCCGATTTCGGATTTCGATTTACCTACGGATTAAATTCTAAAACAGAAGTCGGAATTTCGCTTCCCGTAAATATGTCCGGAATAAATTGGGGACTTAAATACAATGCTGTCAATTATAACAATCTATCTGTCGGAATTATTGCAGGCATTGAGAATGCATTAATTGTTAATAACTCAAATGAACCTAAATACGGAACCTTTTTTAAATCTTATGCAGCAGGTTTAGTTTCAACATATCAAATAAACAAAAAATTAAGTATTGATTTTGATACACAAATTCAAAATAAATTTCATTATTCAAAACAAGATTTTCATTGGTTTTTTAATTCTGAAATCGGTTATTATATTCCGAGCGGATTACAATTTGTAACCGGTATTCAATACGAATATAAACCCTTTCACGAAAACGAAAAATACAATTTTATTATTAATAACGGAATAACGGTCGAAAAAGCCGAAAATTTTATCCTTGTTTTAAACTTTCCTTATCAATTTAAAACAAAAAATACGCCTTCTTCTGTCGGTTTTGCAACAGCTTTAACTATTTTAATCGACTGAAAACAGTAAGGAATATCGTTAGACAGTCATCGGATTAATGATTAAATTAAAGAGAAATCAATTATCTTATAAATAGTTGTTAATTAAGCAATTCATCCGATGATTTACGGACAATTCTTATTAATTAAGAAAAAAGGTTATTTGTCAGCCGAAAAATAACTTATGTAGATTTCTTGATTTATTGTGTTATTATTTTGTAAATTTGTTTATTGCAAATAATAAATTAAATAAAATGACAAAAAAGGGTTTATTTTTCTTCGCATCAATTTTAATTTCATTATCTTCTTTTGCACAATTAAAAACTTCCGAACTTTTTATGCAAAAGGAAATTCAACAGGCATATAAAAACAATACACGTTCTTTTTCCGGCAAACCGGGAGAAAATTATTTCGTTAACCGAACGGATTATGTGATAAAAGCCGATTTTAATCCGAAAACAAGGCAAATTTCGGGTAATGAGGTGATTACATACACAAATAACAGCCCCGATACCCTGAAAAAAATGTATTTTAATCTATATCAGGATATTTTTAAAAAAGGAAATTCAAGAGATTGGGATATAGGAACCGTTGATATTACCGACGGTGTAAAAATTAAAAAAATAATATTTGAAGGGAAAGAAATTGATATGAATTCTAAAGAAATTTCAAATAAACAATCAATTCTGAAAATTAATTTACCCGAAAATATTTTACCGCATTCGAAAGCAAAAATTGAAATTGAATGGGAACTTACAATTCCCGGAACCGTTCCGATACGAATGGGGACTTATGAAAAAGATAATTTTATGATTGCATATTGGTATCCTAAAGTTGCGGTTTATGATGATATTGTCGGCTGGAACACGCACGGACATTCCGGAAATCAGGAATTTTATAACGATTTCGGAGATTTTTCCGTTGAAATTACCCTTCCGGGAGAATATCAAATTTGGGCTGCCGGTGTTTTGCAAAATATGAAAGAATTATACACAAAGAAATATGTCGAACGCTTTGAAAAATCAAAAAAAACGGATGATGTAGTTCACATAATTACAAAAGAAGACCGGGAAGCAAACGATATTATGAAAAAAGCTGATTTTCATACCTGGAAATTCAAATCGGAACAAACGCCGGATTTTGCTTTCGGCGTAAGCAAAACATACTTTTGGGATGCAACGAGCATAAAATCGGGCAATCGCAGAGTTTCAATAAATGCCGTTATTAAACCGACTTCCGAAAATTTTAAAAGAGTTGCCGAAATTGCTCATAATACTTTAAAATTTTTTACGGAAGAAATACCGGGTGTTCCCTACCCTTATCCGCAAGTTACCGATTTTAACGGCGGCGGCGGAATGGAATTTCCCGGAATGACAAACTGCGGAGAATCTCGAAGTTATACCTCAACTATTTACTTAACGGCTCACGAAATAGGACATTCTTATTTTCCTTTTTACACCGGACTTAACGAGCAAAAATATGCTTGGATGGACGAAGGTCTTATAACATTTTTCCCTCAATTTGTAGTTCAAAAATATACCGACGACCCGGACTTTGTACTTTTTAAACGAAATATTGCCGCTTATAATAAATCGGCGGGAACATACATTGATGTTCCTATGATGATTAATACCAACAATGTCGGCAGATATGCCTACAGGTTTCATTCATACAACCGACCTTCTACGGCTTTTTATCTGTTGTATAATTATCTCGGTAAAGAAAAATTTGCAAAAAGTCTGAATTTATTTACAAAACGTTGGAACGGGAAACACCCCGTACCTTTTGATTTTTTCTTTACTTTTAATGAAATTGCAGGCGAAGATTTGGCTTGGTTTTGGAAACCTTGGTTTTTCGATTTGGGATATGCCGATTTAAGCATCGGAAACATTGATATTTCGGCAAAAGATGTTGTTTCCGTAACCGTAAAAAATAAAACGGGATTTCCCGTCCCCGTTCATTTAACCGCATTTTACAAAAACGGAAAAACAAAACATTTTGATTATAAAATGAATATTTGGAAAAATAATGTAAGAAAATATAAAATTCGTGTTCCTTCAAAAGGTTTGCAAAAAGTGGTTTTAGATACCGAAATTACACCTGATGCATTTCCCGAAGATAATTTTAAAGAATTATAAAAATATTAAAGAAATAATAAAACCATAGCAGCATAATTAATTTAATGCTCAGTACCGGATATCAGAAATATTTTTATTGTGTGGTATAAATATATAATTACGTCAGTTTTTTACATTCGGAATATCAATACAAAAAGTAGTGCCTTTATCAGGTTTGCTTTTTACTCGAATTTTACCGTGATGATAGCTGATAAATTCTTTTGACAATATTAATCCTAAGCCGGTTCCTGTTTCATTTTCCGTTCCTCTTTGACTTGACGCCTTTTCAATTCTAAAAAGAGAGTCAATTTGATTTTTATCCATTCCGATTCCGGTATCTTCTATACAAACAGTTATTTTATTGTCGGTTTTTTCCAAACTGAATTTTATTTGTCCGTCTTTAGGTGTAAATTTTATTGCATTTGTGAATAAATTTCTGATAATAAAATTCAACATATTAAAATCAGCAAAACCGGTAATTTCTTCGTCAGAGTCAAAAATGACCGAAATATTTTTCTTTGCTGTTAGATCCGAGAATAAACTGATATTTTCAAGAATTATTTTGTTAATTATCAACATTTTAGGAAAGTACTTAATTTCGCCTTTTTGTGAACGTGCCCAAGTTAACAGATTTTCAAGTAAGTTATAAGTATTTTTAGCACCTTCGGAAATTAAGCGAATTAAGTCTTCTTTTTTCGTGTCATCATAGTTCTTAAAGTTTTGATATAAAAGTTCTGATAAAGACATAATAGCACCGAAAGGATTTATTAAATCGTGTGCAATAATAGAAAGAAATTTGTCTTTTGTTTCATTTGATTCTTTGAGTTTTAACTCATGTTTTTCTAAAAGTTTCTGCATTTTTTTGCGTTCGGAAATGTCTTCAATAATTGAATAAACTAAATAAACTTCATCGTAATTATTTTTTATGGGTACATTAACGGCTCTTAAAAAAATTTCATCTCCCGACAAAGAAGAAAATGAAAATTCGGTATCAGATTGCTCTCCGGTTTTTAATACATGATTAAAATTATCAATAAATTCGCTTTTTTGCAGGTCCTTTATTTTATAAATATTCTCTGTTTCAATAACTTTATCGTAGGACGGAGAGTTTAAGATGCTCAATAACGCTTTGTTTATATCTTTGATATTACCTAATTTATCAATAACGGCAATACCAAAGGGTGAAATATTAAAAAGTGTTTTAAAATATTTTTTTCGTTTATTTAATAGTTTGTTTTTTCGTATGTTTAAAAAAATTATTCCCGACAGAAGTAATAAAGAAAGGATTCCGAAAAAAATTGAAATAAGAAGTAATCTGTTACGGCTTTTTAAGGTTTTGTTGGATATTTCTAAATTAGTCATTTTCATTCTCTCAATTTCGGATTTTACTTCCGCTTCTGCTTTCAGTAATTTTTCATTACTGTTTATTTCTTCCAGCTTATTTAATTCATTTTCATAGTAATATGCCTTTTTGTAATTGTTTGCTTTAATGCTCTGTTTTATTAAAAGTTTATAAGTACGTAATTTAACTGAATTTATATTAAAACTGTCAATATATTGAAAAGCCGAATCAATATGTTTATTGAATGCCGGGGTATCATTTTTCGCAAAATCTGTTAAGGAATAATAATAATATATTCGTGCTAAACCGGTTTTTTCATAGGTAAAAGCATATTTTGTTGCTTTATCTAAATCAGAGTATGCTTTTCGGAAGTTTTTTTGTTTTTTATATACATAACTTCTGAATAAATATAAATCAATTAAATAATGAAAATTATTATATTTATAACATTTGTCAATTCCTTTCGTAAACCAGTAAATTGCAGAATCAGATTTATTTTGTAAGTCATTAAAATAGCCCAAAGAAGTATATGAATCAATGATGTCTTTCTTACAATTAATTTGCAGACGCATTTTTAAAGCTTTTTGAAAGTATTTACCGGATTCCGGATAATTGCCTTGTAAATCATAAACAATTCCAAGTTTATTATAAGTTTTTGCAATCATTTTTAAAGCAAAATGCTCATCAGTTGTTTTTAAGTTATTAAATTCATCAAGTGCATTTTCATATACTGCAATACTCTTATTAAAATGATTTTGTAAGTAATAGTTTTTTGCAATGTAAAGATATGTTTCGCCTTTGTTCAGATTATTTTTCTCTTCAATTTCCAGTGCGGTGTACAAATTAATTAACGACAGAATATACAAGCCTTGTTCAATGTAAATTTGCCCTGTTTTCAGATACCAAAAAGAAGTATATTCTGCATTTGAATTCCTGAATAAATCAATCCCTTTATTACAAGTATTTATAGCATCAAACCAATTAAATTTTATCTGATAGTTATATAAATCAATTAAATACTTTTGTTTAATATCGCTATTTTCGGCAGAACTAATTTTCTTTTCAAGCTCAAGTGAGACAGAGTCGTTTTGTGAAAACACAAAATTACCGCAAAGAACAAATACAATAAGAAAAAATATAAAACGATATCTGTTATTCATCAGTTTGGTGTTTTTACAAATTTACGGAAAAATATTTTTTTAGAACAAATAATCCTGAATATTATTATTATAGCATCAAATACCGTATTTATTGAAGATTTCAATACGAACCGGGCATTTACACATTTTTTCGTTACCGAAATAAAAACTGTTGATGCAAGTACCTGATTTTGGATTTTCCGTAAGACAGAATTCATTTTCAAAACAATATTTAATATTACAAATATTACTTTGAGAATTTTCTTGTAAACAAATAAAATCGTTATCACAAGTTGTCAGGCTGATTATATCGGGATTTATTTCAAATTTCATAAAATAACAATCTTATCGTTATATAATAATACGTTAATAAATAAAATAAGTTTCAAAATATTGATAAAAAGAGTATAAATACCTATAAAAAGTATGTCAGTTCTGATATATGAATAATGTTTAAATAAGAACTTATCAACTTGCTCTTCATTTATAAAAATATAAAAGCAAATATAATCCTGAGTTTAAAACATAATATAAGCAATATTAAAGAATTTGCAGATAAATTGTGTCCTGATTACAAGATGTATATTTGAAAAAATATGGTATTCTAAGCGAGATACTTCTTTGTTTTTTTCGAAGCTCTTATCTGTATTTTTTCTTTCTTATAAAATAAACTGAAATTCCGAACAGAACAACCAGTAATACAGGCAGAGCAATATTTATCAGTTGAATTAAAAAACGATTTTTTACCACTTTATCATGATTCAGTAAACGCATTTTTAATTCACGTGAACGAATAGTCATTAATCCGCCGTCGTCACATAAATAATTTACGGCATTCAGAATAAATTCTTTATTGCCTTGAAAAATATGTCTGGTGTAACGGTCAAAACCTATCGGATACGGTTGCCCTTTCGAAGATACTTCATTTTTTATGATATCGCCGTCACTTACAACAATCATTTTTGCCGGTTTGCTTTCGGTAATCACATCGCTGTATCGCATATTCGGGAAATATTTTTCAATCGGGCGATTTTTAAACACAGAAGTAAACCTGCCCTCAAGTAAAACAGCAATATTTTTTTTCCCGCCGTGCATTACATTATCCGGAGGCATTGACCGAACTTGATCTAAACTGATTTTTGCAGGAATAGGTTCTGGCTTGGTATTTTCAGAACTCTTCAGCAAGATGGTCTTTTTAATTTTATTATTATAACCAACTGTATCAATGGTGCTTACGAATTCTGTTTTTATATAATTTAAATATTTTGAAATCACATGTTTATTATCAGAAAGAATAACGGGAAAATAATACCACGGATAATTTTTAATATACGGTTTTCCGTCGGAACCGTCAACTGCAATACCTATGGGAGATGAAAATTTATCGAGCAACAAATCTTTATTCACACGAATCCCGTATTGAAATAACATATCATCCAAATTATTATTGAGAGGCAAAGCAATAGTCGAAGAAGTTAAAAACAGACTGTCAATATTAACATTTGTTCCGTCAAGCATCCAAAGTACATTTCCGCCGTTCATAATATATTGGTCGATGACAAATTTATCTTGTTCTGAAAATTTATTCATCGGTTTTGCAATAATAATGGCTTTAAAATTTTTTAAAATTCCGGGTTTTCCGCCCATTATTCCGGTTTTTACCGTATAATACTCTGACAGAACAGAAGATATATCCATAACTTCGTATTCATTTAATTCTCCTTGACCGTTGATAAAAGCAATTTCGGGTTTCTTTTGTTTACTTAACTTTTGTACGGCATTTGTCAGTTCATATTCTAAAGATTGAATAGAATTGTTAACGTTTTCCTCGCTTTCGGGAGCCGACCCGGCAGCATTTTTTAACAAATTTACGGCAATTTCTTTTCCTTTATACGAAACCAAAGCTCCGGGAAAAACCATTTTTGTTGATGTTTTTCCGTCATCGGAAACTTCACTTGTTTCAATAGGCAATAAGCCTTTATCGGTAAGGGTTTTATACAATCCGAAACGAACTTCTTTATCTTTACTTTCCGAAGGATTAATAAATTCATAGTCTAATTTCTCGCCGGCATAGACTTTAAACTCATCCAATTCTTCATTTATATATTGCTTATATTTTTTTAATGTTATAGGTAAACCGTTGCCCGTTAAATAAACTTTTATATAGACTTTATCATTCAAGTTTCGTAATATATTTTTTGTGTAAGAAGAAAGCGTAAACCTTCCTTCCGAAGTTAAATCTATTCTCAAAAACTTAATTGATAATACCCATGCAAAAACAATGATTGTTGTATAAGAAATAATTAAGCGAAGTATATTATTTTTTATTTTCATCTTTTTTCAATTAATCTCCGATTTTATAATTTTTTTAACTACTGTTCTACCCTCTCCTTTCTAAAACAAATTTTGTTGAAACAATAAACAAAGCCGAAACTGCAATAAAATAAATAAGATCTCTCGTATCCAAAACACCTCTGCTCATTGATTTATAGTGTGCAGCAATACCTAAATTATCAATAATATCTCTGAAATTTCCCCACAAATCAAGATTACTGATTGCTTCAAAACCAATATAAAAGAAAAATGAAATAAGCATCGCTGCTAAAAATGCAATAATCTGATTATCAGTTAATGAAGAAGCAAAAACGCCGACAGCTACATAAACCGAAGCCAAAAAAAACAAACCTAAAAAAGAACCCCAAAAAGCACCGGTATCAATATCCCACATCGGATTTCCGAGCACACCCACACTTATAAAAAATATTAATGAAGGAATTAAAGAAAAAATAACTAATGCAATGCCTGCCACATATTTTGCTGATATAATTTGCAAATTTGTCATTGGTCCCGTATATAATATTTCTATTGTACCGGTACGTCTTTCGTCAGAAAAAAGACGCATAGTAATTGCCGGTACCAGAAATAAAAAAATCCAGGGTGCCATAAAGAAAAAAGTATCTAAATTAGCATAACCGCTGTCCAGAACATTATACTCACCCGGAAAAACCCACAAAAACAGACTGTTAGCAATCAAAAAAACGGCAACAACAATATACCCTGTGAGAGAAGTAAAAAAAGAACTGACTTCTTTTTTAAAAATAACTCCGGTAATTTTTAAACTTTGCGAATAATTCATTATAATATTTATTTTTTAATTCAGAAGAATTAAGGGAAATTATCCGTTAAATTCTTGAGGAATTACTGTTTCTGTTATATTTTAAATTTAAAAACTCAAAATTACTAATTATTTCTGTTTTTATTCTTATAAAAAGATTTGAAACGACAGAACATTTTATCTAAATTTGCCAAACTTGTAAAAAATATGTTAAGTATCTGCATAAATAATGAAATTTAATAAAGTACAAAAATAAAACGTATATAATGGATTTTAATTTCACCGAAGAACAATTGATGCTGAAAGATGCAGCAAAAGATTTTGCCCGCACGGAATTGCTTCCCGGAGTTACCGAAAGGGATGAAAAAGAAATTGAACCTGCTAAACAACTGAAAATGATGCAGGAAATGGGATTTATGTCGATGATGACAGATCCGAAATACGGGGGTGAAGGTATGGATACTATTTCTTACGTTTTAGCGGTGGAAGAAATTTCAAAAATTGATGCTTCGGCAGCAGTTGTTATGTCAATTCAAAATTCACTTATTAATCGGGGATTAGAATATTACGGCAGCGAAGAACAAAAAGAAAAATACTTAATTCCTATGTGTACGGGAAAAGCATTCGGAGCTTTTGCACTTTCCGAACCGGAAGCAGGTTCCGATGCCACGCGACAAAGAACTACAGCCATTGAAAAAGAAAATCATTATTTGATAAACGGTGTCAAAAACTGGATTTCAAATGCTTCATTTGCCGATTATTTTATTGTTTTTGCTCACACCCACCCCGAAAAAAAACATCACGGTATCAATGCTTTTATTGTGGAAAGAAACACCGAAGGTTTTGAAATAGGTCCTAAAGAAAATAAAATGGGATTAAGGGCTTCGCACACACATTCTTTAATGTTTAATGATGTGAAAGTTCCCAAAGAAAATCGTATCGGAGAAGACGGTTTCGGGTTTAAACTTGCTATGATTTCGCTGAACGGCGGAAGAATAGGTATTGCTGCACAAGCACTCGGTATTGCACAAGGTGCACTCGATTTGGCAATTCAGTATTCCAAAGAACGTAAAGCTTTCGGAAAATTAATTTCGGAACATCAGGCAATAGCTTTTAAATTGGCGGAAATGGATATTCGTACCGAAGCTGCCCGAAATATGGTTTATAAAGCTGCTTGGCTGAAAGATCAACACAAAAATTATAAAAAAGCAAGTGCCGCTGCCAAATATATTGCTGCCGAAACAGCGATGTTTGTTACAACTGAAGCCGTTCAAATACACGGCGGTTATGGTTATGTTAAAGAATATTATGTAGAGCGACTGATGCGCGAAGCCAAATTAACACAAATTTATGAAGGAACTTCCGAAATACAAAAAATTGTGGTTTCGAGAGATTTATTACGATAAATCGAATTATTTCGGAGTAATTTCAAAGTGAAATAGGGCTTGCTGAAAAACGCTAATATATTTGTGGTTCAGTTACTGATAAGGATATTTACATATACAAATGCAAGGTTTTTAATTCATTTTACCCTATTTCCTTGCACTTGTATAAAATATTTTAGCTGCCCACAGGCACATCATCTGTCAAATTTCTCTTATTTCGTAGTATTTATATACGACTTCAAACGAGAAACTTGAAATCTAATGCACCTGTGAGCTTTTCAGTATTCTATGATTAAAACA
>JAJRUH010000174.1 GCA_024277895.1 Bacteroidota bacterium
AAAGGCGTTTCCGGCGGATTTGCCGTTGGTCGTTATGCCTTAGCAAAAGGCAGCAACGGAAATTATATGTATATGGTTCCCGATAATTATTTTATAGGCGATCAGTCCGGTGAAAAAATACAAACAGGAACATATACCGGAAAATACAATACATTTTTCGGATTTAAAACAGGTCTTACAGATACTTCAGGAACAAGAAACGTCCTTCTCGGTTATGAAGCAGGAACTTCTATTACAAGCGGTTCCGATAATGTAATGCTTGGCTATCAAGCCGGATATTCCGTTACTTCTGCTTCAAACAATATAAGTCTCGGAACACAAGCAGGTTTTAATAACGACTCTGCAAGTAATAATATTTTTATCGGAAATCGTGCAGGTTTTAATCACATTGAAAGTCCCGGAATATTTGCTGCCGATAATAATATTTACCTTGGAAATCAAGCAGGTTACGGAGCATCCGGTACGGATACTTCTTCCAGTAATATTTTTATCGGAAATCAAGCCGGATTTGCTATAGAAGGCGGCAGTACAAATGTTTTTTTGGGAAATCAAGCAGGTATGTCCACGACAACAGCCTCACAAAATGTCTTTCTAGGGAATAATGCGGGAATTAGTAATGAATCAGGTGAGGCAAATGTGTTTTTGGGAGATTTTTGCGGAGAATCAAATATTACGGGCAGTTATAATGTTCTTTTAGGACGACAAGCCGGTGACAGTTTGATTGACGGACAGCTTAATGTATTTATCGGAGATTTGACCGGGCATAACATCAAACACGGAGAAGGAAATACGTTTATCGGAACAGATGCGGGCGGATCTGCACTTGCCGGGAATAATAATATTTTTATGGGGGTACAAGCCGGTTTTTTTCATAAACTCGGAGATGATAATGTTTATCTCGGAAATAATGCAGGAGCAGGAAAAGATACTTACACAGGAACAAATCAACGGAATGTTGTATTAGGTGCAAATGCCGGAACATTTATGGACGATGCTATAGATAATATTTTTATCGGTCATAAGGCAGGTGAAGGTTCTGTAACAGATAGTGTTACAGGGGATTTTAACGTTATTATCGGGGAAAGAGCCGGTTCAAATATTAGTGATGGTGAAAAAAATGTTTTTTTAGGAACTCAATGCGGGTTTACTAACAGTATAGGTAAGAATAATGTTTTTATCGGGAATAAGGCAGGTTATAAAAATCAAGGTAATATAATAGGTACCGATACAACCGGTTCAAGCAATGTTTTTTTAGGAACATCGGCAGGATATAATAACATAAACGGATATAATAATGTTTTTTTAGGTTTTGAAGCAGGATACAAAAATACAGGAGACGGCAATTTTCATAGCGGAGATTTAAATGTATTTATGGGAGCAAATGCCGGTCATGAGAACACTATAGGTTACCAAAATACAATTATTGGTAATGCTGCAGGTTATTCCAATATAGACGGGAATGCTAATACCTTTATAGGAACATTTGCAGGAAATAAAAATAAAAACGGAGACGGAAACATTTGTATCGGTGCAGAAGCGGGAACCGGAAATGTTAACGGAACCGGAAACATATATATAGGCGAACAAACGGGAAATATTACAGATACGCAGGAAAATACAATTATCGGTAATTATGCAGGTAAATCTATAACAGGTTCAGGAAATACAATTGTTGGCTATAGTACAGGGAGTAACGCAGGTGCACACAATGTATTTCTCGGATATAATGCAGGTTTTTCCGAAACCGGCTCAAATAAATTATATATAGAAAATTCAAACTCAAGTACTCCTCTAATATACGGAGATTTTGCAAATGATTCCGTAAAAATATTCAGTCATTTAAATATAAACGATAAATATACTTTCCCGACTACTGACGGAACTTTAGACCAAGTTATGAAAACAGACGGCAGCGGTAATTTATCTTGGGTATCGTTTTCATCGCTTGATGCAACTACCGCAAGTAACGGTTTAACCTTATCAGGTAATGATGTGCAGTTAGGCGGAACTCTAAACAAAGCAACAACAATTACTCAAGGTGATAATACTATGATTTATAACCTAACCGGAACCGGTGATTTTGAAGTTAAAGACAACGGAACAACCGCATTTTATGTCGGAGATAACGGAAATGTCGGTATTGGAACTGTTAGCCTGGCTAATTCTGAATTATATGTAGCCCGAGATAATACAAATTATGGTGCCGGAATATCTTCAATCTATGGATATAGGGCAGGAACTAGTGGTTCTACAAATGGAGGAACAGGATGGGCACTGTTAGGTGTTGATGCTGCAGTTAAAGGGCATAGCTATTATGGGAATGAATATTCTGCCGGTATTGCCGGTTACAGCGATTTAGATTATAATAACAGTGCTGCAATAATTGGTGCACACAGTGATGGCAGTAATAGTGCTATGTTAGCATATAATGATAATAACGGCAAAATTTGGGCAGGTTATTTTAACGGAGATTTATTTGCCAGTGGAAATGTCGGAATAGGAACAAATGCTCCAAATACAACTTTAGATGTAAATGGAGGAATGAGAGCAACCGGTGTGAATTGGCCTTCATCAGGTGCAGGTGTTGAAATTGCTTATTCCGGAGGTGTTGGCTATCTTCAATCTTATGATAGAGGAGGAGGCACGTGGCAACCATTGAGTATAGGAGCAAGCAAAGTAGGAATCGGAACAACAACACCAATTGCAACATTAGATGTAAACGGAAGTGTTGCAATGAATATTCAATCAACATCAAATAATTATACAATTTCTGATACAGACGGAGCTTATACCATACTTTGTACAACTAATGCACTTGTGATAACCTTGCCTGTAGCTTCAAGTAATACCGGAAGAATTATTATCGTAAAGAAATTATCAACTTCATTAACACGTGTTTTTTGTCAAGGCTCTGATACAATTGATGGTGCAACAACATATACTTTATCAAATCAATATGATACCGTAACCTTTCAAAGTGACGGAACTAATTGGTATATTATTTCTCATAATCCGTAAAATATTCAAAAAAAAGCCGTTGCAGGAGTGCAACCGTTTTGTGTAGTTTTTTTTCATAGATTTTCCCCGCCGGAAGGCGGGGTTGTTATGTTTTATAAAACCTCTTTCCTATCCCCGGCAGGGGTTTGAAACCCTGTCAGGGATATCAATTAGTAATTAAATTAAATAGGACTTGCTGAAAAGCTCACAGGTACATTAGATTTCAAGTTTCTCGTTTGAAGTCGTATATAAATGCCTTAAATCCGCAAGTCATAGTATCAATGTGTTAGTAAACCGCCTGTTAGGTTTAAACCTGCTTCGCTTAAATTGAAATAGTGATACGATGACTATCAACATTTATCGTATGACTTTTTCGGATTTACCCCGATACTTTTAAAAATTATCCGGTAAAGTGTATAAAATAAATTTTTAAAGACACTTTACCTGTCCGGGTCAAAATATGTTTGTAATTATAAGCCTAAACTTTTTACGGTAATTTCGGCTATATCCAAAACCTCAATATTTTGTTCTTCGTTTTTCATTTTAATTCCGTCTTTCAGCATTGTCATACACATAGGGCATGCTGTAGCAATAATATTACAGCCTGTTTCGAGCGCATCTTCCGTTCTGAGTTCATAAACTTCCTTATCTCCTTTTTCGGCTTCTTTAAACATTTGTGTTCCTCCGGCACCGCAGCAAAGTGAACGGCTTTTGTTTCTGTGCATTTCGGTGATTGTTCCGATTTTGTTAAGCGTAAATCGAGGTGCTTCGTATTCGCCGTTTCCTCTTCCGAGATAGCAGGGGTCGTGATATGTAATTTTTTTATCTTTGAAAATATCGCCTTTAAGATCTAATTTTCCGTCTTCAATAAGTTGTTTTATAAATTGTGTGTGGTGAATTACTTCGTAATTTCCGCCGAGGTCGCAATATTCGTTTTTCAGGGTGTTGAAATCGTGCGGGTCGCAGGTTATTATTTTCTTAACTTCATATCCGTTCATAATTTCAATATTCATAAGTGCCTGCATTTGGAAAAGAAATTCGTTTCCTGCACGTTTTGCATTGTCGCCGGAGTCGGTTTCTTCGGTGCCGAGGCAAGCGTAATCAACTTCGGCATAGCTTAATATTTTGGCAAAATTACGTGAAATCTCAATGCCTCCTTCGTCATAACTTCCGGCAGAGCCTACCCAAAACAGATATTCCGGCTTTTTGCCTTCGGCAAATTTATCTGCCATAAGCGGAACTTTTACGTCTTTTTCTTCACCTTTTACTGTCATTATTATTTTATCAGCCCAATTGAAGCGGTCGGCGGCAGAATATTTCCAAGGTGCACCGTTATTTTCAATATTTGTTGACATAGCATTAATGAGAGCCGGAGCTTTTGATTCTTCAAGGAAGATGTATCGACGCATTTCCAAAATCATTGAAGGATGGTCGATATTTACCGGACATTCTTGTGCGCAGGCGTTACAAGTTGTGCATGCCCAAAGTTCTTCGTAAGTAGTGAAATCGGGGTAAAGAGATTTTCCGTCTTGGTATGATTTTCCTTCTTTCAGAAGTCCTTTCATTTTTTCTTCCATACGTCTTCGGTAATCCAAAACTATTTTTCGAGGAGAAAGTGCTTTGCCGGTTTGATTTGCCGGACAAACAGAAGTACATCTTCCGCATTGCGTGCAAGCAAGCGAATCAATGTAATTTTTCCAAGTTCCGTCTTCCACGTCTTTCATTCCGAAACGTTCAACTTCTTCTTCATCTTCGGGCATAGGAGCATCAGGGTTCAGCATTAATTTAACTTCTTTGGTAACCGATTCCATTTCATTCATTTTTGTATAAGGTTCCGTTCGTGAAAAATACACGTTGGGAATAGACATAAATACATGAAAATGTTTTGAATAAGGTAAATAATTGGCAAAAAAGAATATCAAAATAATGTGCGACCACCACATTATCATTTCAATTGTATGAGCAGAACTGACCGGTATCCAATTAGTTATCAACGAACTCAAAGGAAAAACACCTTTTATTTGCGAACCGGCACTGACAATGTAAGAAGTATTCATTCCGATTAAACTGACCATTAAAAACAAAATGAGAAGTAAGGCAAATGTTGCGTCTTTGTGGTCGCGATGTCGCATTTCTTTACCTGTAAATCGTTTGATGTGCATAAAATTTCTTCTGATAAGAAAAGCAATAATCAGCACAAGAATTATCCATGCAAAAATATCACTTCCTGCAATTAAAATATCATATATAACACCGAGAAATGAAAATATACGATCGTTTGCAGGATTTCCGTCGAAGGGTGTTCCTATTAATCCGTCGATAAGCATTTCGCCCGAACCGAAGGTTATAAGCAAGAAACCCCAGAAAACCATAGCATGCATAATTCCGACAACCGGAAATCGCATAATTTTAGTTTGCCCGAAAGCTACATTAAAAACGTTTTTGATACGTTCGCCGACATTGGAAATTGAATATGGTTTTTTTAAAAGATTAATGATTTTAAAAATTCTTGAAAAACTCCAAGTTAAAATTCCGAAACCGATAATCGTTGTTACGATAAAAATAATATGTTCTGCCATTTTAAATCTGTTTTTTAGTTTTCTGTTTCAAAAATAATAAATATTATGCTTGCATAAGAATATTTTTTGTAATTCAGAATGATTCTAAATAATAAAGTTTGTTTTTTCGAATAATATTTTCAGGAAATATATGAAGTCATATTAAATTGTTTAATTTTACAAAACAAAGGATAAAAGTAAAAAAATAGTATTATTGCAAACTGTTTATTAACATAAATTTTATATGAATGAAAGTTTTGAGAATTACAATAACAATAATTTTTATAATCATCTCATTATCGGCTTTTTCGCAAAGGGAAAAGTTGTATGATGCCGATGCCGACGGCTTACAACAATTTAAAACCGCTGTTGAACAGGCACAAAAAGAGCATAAACATGTTATGGTTCAAATCGGCGGAAATTGGTGTTCGTGGTGTTATAAATTTCACGATTTCTACACAAATGATGCAAAACTTGATTCAATGATTAAGGCTGATTATGTGGTTATTAGGGTTAATTACGATAAATCGCTGAAAAATGAACAGTTGTTTGCTCAATTGGGTTATCCTCAGCGTTTCGGATTTCCGGTAATAGTTATTTGCAATGCCGAAGGAAAAAGATTGCATACGCAAAACAGTTGGTATTTGGAAGACGGTAAAGGCAGTTACGACAGAGAAAAATTTATTGCATTTTTGAGGAATTGGACAGTAAAAGCTGTTAGTCCGGAGAGTTACGGGAAGTAGAAAGTTAAAAGTTGAAAGTTGAAAGGTTATCGGTGTTATTTATCAGCTTTTATTATATGTCGTTTTCCGGCGGGACCGGGAAGTCGTTTTACGGTATAACCGGCATTTCGCAATGCTTGTTTTACTGTTCCTTTTGCCGAATATGTAACGAAAATTCCGTTTTTGTTTGTTGCGGCATACAGCTTTTTAAAAATTTTTTCCGTCCAAAGTTCGGGTTGTTTGTCGGGCGAAAAGGCATCGAAATAAATTAAATCGAAGGTTTTATCGGGGTGATAATCAAGTAAATCAATTTGTTTTTTCCGGAGTGTAAAATTATCTGATATTTTAACAGGTTTTTCCCAAATTGTCTGCTGTATTTGTTTTGAAATTTCTGAACTGAAAACTGAATTTTCTTGCAAACTGTCTATAATTTTATGAGATAAAGGGTATTTTTCAAGGGCTTCATAATAAATTAATTTTTTTAATTTTAAATTTTCCGTATAGCTTAGAATTGCATTTAACCCGGTTCCGAAACCTATTTCCAAAATATTAACAGTATCTTTTTCAACTTGTTTCAAACCTGCATTAATAAATATATGAACAGATTCCCGGACAGCTCCGTTCACAGAATGATAATGTTCATCAAGCTCGGAAACATAAAGTGTAGGCGATTGATCGGCTGTTAATACTTTTTTCAATTTCATAAATCAGTATCTGTAAACAATTCCGGAACGCCAGGATTTTACGGCTCTGTTCCAAACAGTAATGTATTTTGCATCACGTAATAATTCAAAATCATTTCCGGAAATTGCACTTTGAGGGATTATAAAAATAAATTCTGCTTTTTTATTTTCTTTTGTATTGATATAAACCCATTTTTCGGCATCGTCAAAATTTTTGATGTCGTCGGGCGGACCGAACATCATATATATCATTCCTCTGTCGGTTTTCCAACCTTCTTTATAAGATGTAAAATAATAATTAGCATATATTGCTCTGTTATACCAAATTTTCAATATTTCTCGTGCACGTTCCTTATTTTTTGTTGCCTGTAACCAAAAATTATCAATACTTAATTTTTTATTATCGGAATGAATCATTTTCTGATATTCTTCATCGGAAAGCAAATATTTTGTTGCCTCTGCAAGTTCATACGATTTTGTCAGAAGGGGATAGGTATTGCTGAAATTTACTTTCAATAATCCTTTATGTTTTAGGGTATCGGCTTTAATAAGATAAAGTCCTTTTCGTTTTGTTTTAAAAGATATTTGACCTGAATGTGCGGTAACATTCCAAACAGAATCGGGATTTAATTGTAATGAACTAATATCTTGTATTTTAGAAGGTTTTAAAGCTTCAGGAAAATGATTGTTAAAATATTTAATTTGCATTGTGCTGACGGATGTATTTTTATACCTTATAAGTAAAGAATCGCTTAATCGAAAATATTCATTAAAAACGGGTTTTTGGTTTTTGGCTTTTAAACTGAGATAATATTGCTCATTATCATCACCCGAATTATTAATTCTTATAAATGAATGACTTCGTTTGTCGGCATATACATCGGTCAGCATAATTTCGACAATATAATGCTTTTCTTTAATGTTTTTTAATTTTAAGAATGTGATAATGCTTGTTTGGTTCGGATTTTTTTTAACAGTAAATGATGTTTTTGCACTGTCAAGTATCAGATTATTTTTTACGGAAGGTTTTATTTTGTACGTGATTTTTATAACTGCTTGGTTCACTTTATCGGCATTTGCACTGCTGAACCGAAGTTCATTTGTAAAAAGTTTAATATACAGTTTTGAATAAGAATCGGATACATGAAATACTTTAAATTTAGGATGCAGAACAAAACTTGTCGGGTTATATTGAGATGCATTAGTTTTTGTTCTTTGAGGCTTTTGGGTTACGCAAGCTGAAAACAGATTAAAGAATATACTTACTGTTAGTAATTTATATATAATATTTTTTTTCATTAGTGATATTGATTTATAAAATATTTAAACTTTGCTCTTTAACTTTCCCAAGATAATCTTTCATATTTACAACAATTTTTTGAATTTCGGCATGATTTGCTTTTGAACCGAGTGTGTTAATTTCTCGACCTATTTCTTGAGCAATAAATCCTAATTTATTACCGACAACTTCATTTTGCTGCATTGTTTCAAGAAAATATTCGCAATGATTTTTTAAGCGAATTTTTTCTTCGTTTATATCAAATTTATCAAGAAAAAGGATAATTTCCTGCTCAAAACGATCGGCATTTTGTTTGCTTGCATCTAAATATTCATTTAATTTTGATTTTAGTCGTTCTTTAACTGTTTCAATACGTGCGTTTTCGTATTTTTCAACTTCCGGAATTAAAGATATTATTTGTTGAAGATTTTCTTTGATGTCTTTTTCGGCAGATAATCCTTCCTGTGCTCTGAATTTATTAATTTCTGAAATCGTTACTGAAATAATTTTTTTTATCTCTTGCCATTCTTCCGGATTTTCACTTTCTTCTTTATTCTTAATAATATCAGGCAATCTTAATACGACTTGCAAAAGATGTTCGTTTTCGGGTTTTAAATTATGAGATTTTGCAATTTCGGAAAGTTCGTTAAAATATAAGGATATTTTTTCCTTATCTAATTTGAATATGTCAGTTTCGTGATTTTCAACATTTAAAATAAAACTTATTTTACCGCCTTTCAATTCTTTCGAGAGTAAGTTTCTTATTTCCAATTCTTTATTATTAAATGCCTCCGGAATTTTTACTTGAAGATTTAAATTTTTACTGTTTAATGATTTTATTTCAACACTGATTTTTTTGTTATCTATTGTCAGAGATTTTTTACCGTAACCGGTCATTGATTTTATCATAATTCATTAATTTTCAGTTTGTAAAATAATTAATATCTTTTAAAATTAAATCAAAATCGTAATATTTAACAATTACCACATCTTGATTGTTGATAATTGCACGTAATTTATTCATATCAAAATTCCCTGTTGAATCGTTCTTAATTTTAAATAATTTTACGTTTTTAATTTTGTTATTGTTATTTATTACCGTTATTTCGGCAAAAGGTATTTCTTTCCTTAAATTATTTTTAACTTCTTCTGTATCAGATGTTTCGGATGCAAATTTCACATTCATAAAGTAACTTAAATAACTTCCTGCTTTATGTAAATTAATATTCGGAATGTATTTATTGTCCTGAAAACTGAAAATTCTAACCGTGTCCGGAAAAACTTCGAGTCTGAAAGATTTTGCATTATTGTTTGGGTATTTCAAAATAATTTCTTTTATTTCATTAGGATTGTATGAAAAAATATCGGGTTCCAACCAATACTCAGCATTAATATTATACCGATAATTTAAATTATTTTCTACACCCGGAATATTTACGATAAAAGGAGTGTTATTTTTGATATTCATCATATAAGTTCCTTCATATTCTTTATTATAACTTCCTATAATAATTTTTTTAATAATCTCATTATCAAAATTATAGAATTCAATTTTTTTACCTTTGCTTTGTAAATATTTTACTGCAGAATCGTTTTCTGAAATTAAAACAGGTTTATTAATTTTTGCTTCGGTAAGTGTTTGATACAACTTTTTAATTGCTTTTTTATTTGCCGGATATTTATTGTCGACAATCCAAGCTCCCCCGGGATGTGTTCTGCTTAAGGTAACTTTCTCGGAATTTTGTGTAATAAAAATTTTTGCGATTTCGGAAGTATCCTTAATTAAGAATATTTCTGATGTTATATTTTTTGACTGAGGAATTAGAAAAAAATAAATTCCGAATGCAATAACAATAAAAAATACTGATGTTATAATTATTTTTAAAATTTTACTCATACAGCAATCTCTAATAATTAATTATCTTAAACTCACATTAACGGAACGTCCGGATTTTATTATAAAATTACGTTCTTTTGACATTGCAGTCGTTTTCATTCCTTCGGGACGATATACGGCAATATAATGTCCCGGTTGTAAATAAACGCTTTTCAAAGTTATTTGATTAATATTTTCAATCAATTTTACATCTCCTTTTTTAACTTTATATATACCGCCGTATCCTTTTGACGGCAAATAAATGTTTACCAAACCGGGTTGTTTTATTTTTACCGAAGTTGTTTTGCTCTGACTGATTTTAATATTTTTCAGATATATGCGCGGCTTGCTTAAAATTTCCAAATCGTATGTCCCGACAAGGTATTTTATCGGTTGAAACATCTCCTGAATATGCAAAGTTTTCATACTTCCGTGTTGTCTGACAATACATTTTACACCTTTTAATTCTAAACCTCTTTCTTGTATTATATTCAATTTTCCCTGCGGTGTTTTTGCAATAATTTTGTTATGTTTTCCTTCTTTAATTACAATATTTTTTTTCACAACAGGCGGGATTGTATGCACTTTCATTTTATAAGTAATACTTGACGGAATAACAATTGTATCCGGATTTCCTTTATAATTCAAGGTATGAATAAAGTTTTTAAATAACATTCCGGATTTTTGATTAAATAAACTGATATTTACATTAGTTTCGGTAGGTTTTCCGGTAATGTCCAATAAATCAATTTCTGCCGATGTTCCGTAAAGTGATTTTTTAACAACCTTTTTCATAATTTCGGCGAACTGTTGTTCATTTGTTGCATTATAAAAATCACCGATGCAATCAAAAGCATTCTTGAACTCAACATCCAAACCGATACCTATAATAAAAGGTTTGATTGTAATACCCTTATTTTGAAGCATAAGGGCAATTTTGCACGGATCGCCTTTGCACTCTTCTTTGCCGTCGGTAATCAGAATAATAATGTTACGACAATTATAACAAGGCGGAAAATCATCGCCGGCTTCTTCAAGCGAACGTGCAATAGGTGTTGTTCCTTTAGGTACGGTTATTTTTAATTTCTGTTTAATTTGTTCTGCATTATTCCGGCTGAAAGGAACTTCGAGATGTGTATCATTACAATCCTGAGGAGGCATTTTACTTTTATTTCCGTACATTCGTAAAGCCATTTCAAGATTATCAATATTTTTCAGACTGTCTACCATTTTAATAAGCAGATTTTTGGCAATATCGATCTTCCTTCCCGTTTTCCAATTACCTGTCATACTGTATGATTCATCAAAGATAAACAGAATACGGGTTTTCAGCGGACTTCTTTTTACTTGGGCATCAATACTTGAAAACAGCGAAATATTGAAAACTACTAAAAACAGTAAAAAAATTTTATATAATCTTTTCATCGGAGAAATTTATAGTTTTTATTGTCAATGCTGTGTCGAACTTTGCCGAAGTGTTAATCTGAAACATCATAATAAACTAATTATAAACTAAATAGAGACACTTATACAATTTAGACAAAGATGTCTTTTCTTGTATTTACAAAAATACACCAAAGCATTGTAATATTACAACTTGTAAAATTAATAATATTTCAGCTTTAAGCTGCTTTTTGTCCCGGAATTTATTCATATTACTTTTAAAATAATATTTCGACTTAATTTTTTGTTTATATTTGCAATACTAAAAACAAACCTTATGACCAATCAATTACCTTCCGTTAAGAGAAAATCATTTTGGAAACGCCCCGAAGGAAAAGTCGGTGCATTTTTTCTAATTGCAGGTGCTGCTGTTATTGCAATATATAATGTGCCTATTTTTAATTTTATAACTAATTTATTGAAGGGTACAATAAGCACAATAGCACTCGGAGCTGTTGTTCTTGCTTTGTTGTATATGATTTTTGACAAACGTGTAAGAAATTTAATCTGGTATATGTATAAAAGTTTTATGCGTTGGATTACCGGATTATTTGTTCAAATTGACCCGATAAAAATTCTTGAAAATTATGTTGAATATTTGAAAAAAAATATGCAAAAAATGAATATGCACATTACCAGGTTGAAAGGACAAATTTCACAACTGAAAACAATTATATTAAAAAACAGGCGTGAAATGGAACACAGCATAAAATTAGCCGAACAGGCAAAAAAACAAGGTAAAAACGAACTGATTACAATTAATACTCGTCAATACGGAAGATTAAAGGAAACAAACGGACGTTATCAAAAATTACTTGACAGAATGTTAGTTTTGTATAAAGTGTTGAATAAGATACACATCAATTCCGGTTATTTAATTCAGGATACAGATAATGATGTTCGTATGCGAAAACAAGAACTTAAAGCTATCAGAACAAGTCATTCGGCAATGAAACGTGCAATGTCAATAATACAGGGCGACCCCGATAAAAGATTAATTTTTGATATGGCTGCCGAAACTGTTGTTGAAGATATTCATAATAAGATTGGTGAAATGGAACGCTTTATCGAAATTTCGGGAAGTTTTATTGACAGCATTGATTTGCAAAACGGTATATATGAACAGGAAGGATTAGAAATTCTTGAAAAGCTTGAAAAAGAAGGCTCTTCATTTTTATTCGGTCAACCGAAAGAAGAAGATTTATTAAAAATTAAAAAAGAAGATAAAGAATTAAAAGATTTATCCGAATTATCAAAAACATTTGATGATTAAACAATTGAAATAATGAAACGCAGATTAAAATTAACTCCTTTTGCAAAAATTATTTTTGTTGTGATTATAATTGCAGCAGCAAGATACGTTTATGTTCATCAGAAAGAGATACAAACCGGGAAATTTTTTAATTTTAAAGACACTTTACACATTCCAAAGAACAAAACAGATACTGTAAAAGACATTCATAATGTTGATACAATAATTTTTCATCTTTCACAAAATGACAGTATTATAAATATTGAAGTTAACAAGGAAAATTTGATAATATTAAAAACTTCAGGCACAACTTTATCTGATACCTTTACTTTCAATATTTCAAAAGAGAAAAATATTGTCGGGAAATTAATTTCAGAATAATATCATAAAATTATATCAGAATAATATCATAAAATTATATCAGAATAATACCGGAACCGAATCTGCCGGTATTTCCTTTTCTTGCCGAAAAAAACAAATCGTTATTATCGTAAGTGCAATAACCGGATATTTCAATATTATTTTCAGGAATTCCGATTTCGATTAGCTGTTGTTTTGCAGCATACCACATATCAAAATGATATTTTCCGTTAGTTTTATTAAGTCGTAAATATTTTTCTTTTGTTCCGAAGGCTTTTTTGACCTCAGAAATCACATTTTCACCGACTTCATAATTTTTTACACTTATTGAAGGTCCTATTCCCGCAATAATATCATTCGGATTAGAATTATAGATTTCAATCATTTTTAAAGCAGTCTTTTGAACAATTTTTTTTACTGTACCTTTCCAACCGGAATGAGCTGCGGCAATAACTTGTTTTTTCTTATCATAAAATAACACAGGCATACAATCGGCAGCAAATAAAAATAAACAAATATTTTTTCTGTCGGTTATCATTGCGTCACTGCTCTGAATGGTATTTTTATGATTATAAATTCCTCTTCCTCTGTGAGTTTCACCAATAATTGTAATGTGATTTCCGTGAACCTGATTTTGCATAACAAAATTTTCTAAAGGAATTTTCACGGTTTCGGATAATATTTGTCTGTAATTAATTACCTTTTTATCAGCTGTTTTGTTCTCTAAACTAATATTAAAATCAGAACTTACGGAATTATCTGTTTTATAAATTCGAGATGAAATAAAATGTTTAATTTTTTGCTCCCGAAAAATATCAAATCTCAGAATATCAGTTTTTTCGTAATGATAAATTTTCATTTTATTATATTAATTTTACTCCGAGAATTAAAGCGTCATCAGTTCTCTTTTGCTTTCCTTTCCATTTTCTGAAGGTTTTCTTGAATTGTTCTTTTTGAATAAACATAGGCTCTTCCGAATTATCGGTTAATACTTTTTTTAATCTGTGAAAAGAAAATTTTTGATCTTTTTCTCCTCCGAATTGATCAGTAATGCCGTCAGTAAATAAATATAAAGTATCGTTTTCTGAAATATCAATATAATTATTTTTGAAAGGTTTCATAGTAATAAATGTTCCGATAGGCATATTATCCGGAGAATAAGAAATAGTTTCTTTTTGTTTCATTAAGATAAGAGGAAGATTTGCTCCTGCATAATTTAACTGTTTTGTTTCTGTATCAAAAATACAAATTGCAGTATCAAAACCGTCGTTTGTGGTAGAACGAATATTTTTTTGGTCTAAAGAATCTATAATTTCTTCTCTGAATCTGTTCAGGATATCTGCAGCATCAAATATTTTCTTTCGCTTAATAATTTCTTCTAAAATAGTTATCCCGAGCATAGACATAAATCCGCCGGGAACTCCGTGTCCGGTACTGTCTGCTACTGCAATTATAAAATATTTATTAATTTTTGTGAAATAATAAAAATCTCCGCCGATTTTTTCTTTAGGAAGATATAACAGAAAATAATCTTTTACATTACGCTTTATAACATCAATTGAAGGGAGAACGGCTTTTTGTATTTTTTGAGCATAATTAATACTGTCTTTAATATGAATATTTTGATTTTCAAGAATTGTTGTCTGAGCTTCAATTTTATTTTGATGTTGGTATAATTTCAAATTTTGTTTTTTCAATTCGGCATTCTTCAGTGATAACTCTAAATTTGTTCTGTCATACAAAACTGTATATGTATAAAACATATACATAACCCCGAACAGCACAAAAATAAAACCGATAAACAAGTCTCCGTACTTATCTTCTCTTGAGGGATATCCGAGGATTCTTTCCGGAAAAGTATATTCATAGAATAACAGAGCTATAAAAACAATCACAGTTAAAGATATAAAAAGTTTAAGTACTTTTTTATTTTTTACAATTGCAATAATAAAAGTTGCATATACAAAGAAATAATATTGAAACCCGCCGGATGAGCCACCATTTGATATCCACATTATCGGTGTGTATATTAACATGTTAAGTAAAATAGCCGTGTATGCGGGAAATATGAAGTTTGCTCTGACTCTTGAAAAATAATATAGTACGATTAAGATAACAGTCATTCCTAAAGTTGTATAAACTGTTATAATCGGCAAATGCAACAAATAATTTGAAACAGATGCCTGAATACCGAGTAAAGCACCCAAAATTAATGCTGCATTACTAATTCTGTGATTAAGAGGAAATTCTGATGAATTACCGATGAATTTAGTTGCTAATTTATTCAAAATAATAAAATAAAATCATTGATTTGTAAAAATAATAAAAAAACACAATTTACGGAATTAAAATTGAACTGTCTCCGTAACTTAGAAATCTGAAATCATTTTTTAACGCATACTCATATACTTTTTGCCAATCATCACCGATAAAAGCTGCAATCAATAACAGTAAGGTACTTTTAGGCTGATGAAAATTTGTTATCAGTTTATTAACAATTTTAAAATGATAACCCGGAACGATAATTATTTGTGTTGCAGCTTCAAAATAATTAACATTCCTATCTTTCATATAATTATAAATCTCAGTCAAAGCTTTTATTGCCGACAATTCCGAAGTCAATTCGTAAACTTCCCATTGAGCAATTTGAAAATTTGTCAAGGAAGGATTATTGTTTAATTTTACTCCCAACCAATACAAACTTTCCAGTGTTCTTACACTTGTTGTTCCCACGGAAACAATATTATCCAAGTTTGAAATTAAATCTTCAATTAATTTCAATGTTACAATAAAATGTTCGGTGTGCATTTTATGTTCCGCAATGGTTTCGGATTTTACGGGTTTAAAGGTTCCTGCCCCGACATGCAGAACAAGATTTGAAGTTTTTATACCTTTTTGACCTAATTCATTTATAACTTCTTTTGTAAAATGAAGTCCGGCAGTAGGTGCTGCAACAGAACCTTTTTGTTCGGAATATATCGTTTGGTATCGAATTTTATCACTTTCTTCTGATTCTCGGTTCAAATACGGGGGAATTGGTGTTACTCCGGCAGATTCTAATATTTCGGCAAAAGTAAAGTTGGGATTATTCCAAGAAAATTCAATAATTTTTGCATCTCGTTCTGTTGAAATTACGGTTGCACATAATTCAATATTATTATCATAAATTTGAATATCAGAAACCAAAGTGTCTTTTTTCCATTTTTTTGAATTCCCGACAACACATTTCCACAAGCAACTTTTTGTTGTCTGAAAAATTTGTTCATAATCCGCCGGTTCATTAGGTTCAAGACAAAAAATTTCAATTTTTGCTCCGGTCTTTTTACGAAATATTAAACGTGCCTGTATAACTTTTGTCGTATTGAATACAAGCAAATCATTTTCGGACAACAGTTCAGGTAAATTATAAAATTTTTTATCTTTTATTTTCCCTGAATTATAAACTAATATTTTTGAGTTTTCACGATTTTCTAAAGGATATTTTGCAATTTTCTCATCGGATAAGTTGTAATTATAATTTTCAGTTCTCAGTTCTTTAATTTTCATCTCCAAAAAATTTTTGCAAATATAAAATTTACCGATTACATCAGTCAATCATTTTTCATTTTAAAAAACAGCATGGTTTAAATTCCCTGCTGTTTTTTAAAAACGGTATATTTGTTTATTTTAGGGCTTGCCTTTAGATTTGTAAAGTTATTTTTAAAGAAAAAAGTATAATTTAAAAATATATGATAATGATGATGATGAATTTTCTTTTTTGTTACTTTTTTCT
>JAJRUH010000175.1 GCA_024277895.1 Bacteroidota bacterium
AAATATGAACGGTCGCCTTTACGACCCCGTTCTCGGTCGCATGCTCTCCCCCGACAACTACATCCAAATGCCCGACTACACCCAAAACTTTAACAGGTATTCCTATGTTTTAAATAACCCTTTGAAGTTTACTGATCCGAGTGGTGATTTTTGGGCTGTTTTTGCTGCTGGGGCTATTATTGGTGGAATACAAGGTCATATAATGGCATTAAGAGCAGGATATGGTTTAGGAGATTGGCAATTTTATGCGTATGGAGTTGTTGGTTCTACTGTTGGTGGCTTTTCTACAGTAGCAGGTAGTTGGGCTTCAAACATGACACAAGCTCTTGGTGCTATTCCGGGTGCAGTTGTCGGAGCTGGAACTGGTGCAGTCGTGGGTGGGGCAACAAGTGTTATACAAGGCGGAGTGATAAACCTTATTGAAGGAAATAGTTTTGGTGCTTCTTGGAAAAAAGATTTAATAAGCGGTGCAAGTTCTGGTGCTTTTTTTGGTGCTATTAGTGGTGGAGGTGCAGGATATGAAAGAGCACAAGCTGTAGGTGCTAATAAATGGACAGGTAAAGGATATGGAAGAACACATTGGAAATATCAAGCACCTTTAAAAATAGGTGTCCCTTTGAACCCTGATAGTGAAGGATATTGTTATGCTTATGAGGGAGAATATGCGGATAAAGGACATTTAAATAGAGGACATGATGAATTTATTAAAGCTGCCGGAAATAAAAAAGGAGCTGATATGAAGACCATTTGGGAGAATATGAACACGAAAAGGAGCTACAATGTAACTGGAGTTGATGCCTCTGGGATAGATAGAATTAGTAATTCAGATTGGGAGTCTTTTGGAAAATATAGACTTACAAACCCAAATAACGAGATAGGTTTAGCAATAAAGACTATGTCAAGTTCAGGAGGTCATGGTGTAAGCATGACTGGAATTGAATATGTTGAAAAATTTAAAATATTTGGAGGTGGAACAAAAAACGTCTTACTTTTTAACTATTGGGATCCTTCAAAAGGTTTTTTAACAAGACAATCAATTGAAATTTTACAAATTGTAATAAGAACATATCGATGAAAATAATTTTACTAATATTTTTTGTAACAAAAAGTTTCTTTTTATTTTCTCAAAATTGTGAAAAAGAATTAATTGACGATTTAAAAAAAACTTTTGATTCTATATGCAATTTACATTCCAACACAATAGATTTATTAATTGATTCCGTTTGTGTTGCCAATAAGTTGGATAAAGATAGTATAAGCATACTTTATATTCCCCGAACAACATATTTAAAAAATATTTTTGACATAAAAGTTGATTCTACAAGACTATTTTGTTATGTTGACGGAAAACGTATGATTTTTGACGAAATCTATATTTATAAAGACACAAATGTTTTTGCCATAATACAAAAACAGTTCTATAGCAATAATTTGAAGATTTATAGTAGAAATTTTTTTTCAAATCTACCTGTGAAGCTAAATTCTCTAAATGCTGAATTAATATTTACTATTGATTGGATTGATTTATTTTTTTTTATAAAAAATAACAATCTATATGTTTTAGAAACTGATAAGAATAACTATAATATAAATTATTATTTAGCGACTGAATATATACCTGTAATTATTAATACTTCCGTAGCTTGGAGGTTTGGAACAAGTTCTAGATTCGAGATAGAGCAAGCACACAAAAAAAAATCTAAAATTCATAAGTTTTTCACTTATATATTTGGGCATTAAAAAAATGGGCTATTGTAATCTTAAATAATCTCACAGAAATTATTACTCCTTATGAGATTATTTATTTAGCCTGTCAAAAATCAATCCCAATCTTAAAATTCCCCCCAAATCTATTTTTATGAGCCTGACAGAAACCATCTTCACAAACAAGTTCTGCTTGACAAAGATGTCTACAATCAGATTGTTAACCTGTTCATCGGATGACTTAAAGTCATCCGATGAATATGATGAATGCAAGCAATTTTAATTATTACTCAAAATAATTCTTAACAGAATAGCCGGAATCTTTTAAAAACTTATCTTTTTGCATTAATTTCAGGTCGCTTTGCACCATTTCTTTTATCAGTTCGTTAAAAGTATATTCGGGTTTCCAGCCGAGTTTTGTATTTGCTTTTGTCGGGTCACCTATTAATAAATCAACTTCTGCGGGGCGAAAATATGCAGGGTCAACTTTTACGACGGTTTTTCCTGCCTGCAAATATTTTTTATATTCTCCGGAAACGGATTTTATCACGGCAGTTTCATTTTTTCCTTCACCTTTAAATTCAATTTCGGCACCTATTTCCCGAAAAGCCGTTTTTATCATATCTCTTACGGAAGTAGTTTTTCCGGTTGCGATAACAAAATCTTCGGGCTTATCTTGTTGCATCATAAGCCACATTGCTTTAACATAATCTTTTGCATGCCCCCAATCTCGCTTTGCGGAAAGGTTTCCGACATATAAAACATCTTGTAAACCGAGAGCTATTTTTGCCGTTGCTCTGGTAATTTTTCTGGTAACGAAGGTTTCTCCTCTTACCGGAGATTCGTGATTAAACAAAATTCCGTTACACGCAAACATTCCGTATGCTTCGCGGTAATTAACGGTAATCCAATAGGCATATAATTTTGCAACACCGTAGGGGCTGCGCGGGTAAAAAGGGGTAGTTTCTTTTTGCGGAACTTCCTGTACCAAACCGAAAAGTTCGCTGGTTGATGCCTGATATATTTTTGTTTTTTTCGTTAAATTTAAAAGTCTTACGGCTTCCAAAAGACGCAAGGTGCCTATTCCGTCGGCATTTGCAGTATATTCGGGTGTTTCAAAGCTCACTTTTACGTGGCTCATTGCCGCCAAATTGTATATTTCATCCGGCTGAATTTCCTGAATTATACGAATTAAGTTTGTAGAATCAGTTAAATCACCGTAATGCAGTATAAAATTTCTGTTTTCAACATGCGGGTCGAGGTATAAATGGTCAATTCTGTCGGTATTAAAAAGGGAACTTCTGCGTTTTAATCCGTGAACCGTATATCCTTTTTTCAGAAGAAATTCTGCAAGATATGCTCCGTCTTGTCCGGTTATTCCGGTAATAAATGCTGTTTTGGGCATAATGTTTATGTATAAATAAGGTATCAAAATTAATAAAATAATGATACCTTAAAACAAATTCATAATCTAATTCTATAAATCAAATGCTTGTTTTACTTTATCGACATAATCTAATTTTTCCCAAGCAAAAAACTCCACTTCTTTTGTGTATGAATCTCCGTTTGTCGAAAACGTAACTTCACGAGAAAAAGGTTCTCTTCCCATATGTCCGTATGCTGCGGTTTCTCTGAAAATAGGATTTTTCAGTCCGAAACGATTTACTATTGCTGCCGGACGCATATCAAAAAGTTCGTTTACTTTTTCTGCAATTTCGCTGTCGGAAAGTTTCACCTTTGCCGTTCCGTATGTATTTACGTATAAACCAATAGGTTGAGCAACACCTATTGCATAAGCTACCTGCACTAAAACCTCATCGGCAACGCCTGCGGCAACCATATTTTTTGCTATATGACGAGTGGCATAAGCTGCCGAACGGTCAACTTTTGAAGAGTCTTTCCCGGAAAAAGCACCGCCTCCGTGAGCACCTCTGCCTCCGTATGTGTCAACAATTATTTTTCTTCCGGTAAGTCCGGTATCTCCGTGCGGTCCGCCTATTACGAATTTTCCGGTAGGATTTACCAATAATTTAAAATCTCCTTTAAATAAATTTCTGATATTTTCGGGGAGTTTTGCTTTTACGTCAGGAATTAAAATATCTCTTACATCGGCATAAATTTTATCGAGCATTTGTTTGTCTGCAATTTCTTGTGAAATTCCGTCTGCTTCAACAAATTCGTCGTGTTGAGTTGAAATTACGATTGTATCAATTCTTAAAGGTTTATTTTTCTCGTCATATTCAACAGTAACTTGCGATTTAGAATCCGGACGCAAATAAGTCATTTGTTTTCCTTTTTTTCTGATATCGGCAAGTTCAAGTAATAATTTGTGCGATAAATCAATCGGTAAAGGCATAAAGTTTTCCGTTTCGTTGTTGGCATAGCCGAACATCATTCCTTGGTCGCCGGCACCTTGGTCTTCTTCCGAATCACGTACTACACCCCTGTTAATATCCTGCGATTGTTCGTGAATTGCAGAAACAACACCGCAAGATTCACTCTCAAATTTATATTCGCCTTTTGTATAACCGATTTCTTTAATAACTTTTCTTGCCGTTTCCTGAGTATCCACCCATGCTTTTGTTTTAACTTCTCCGCTCAAAACGGTTAAGCCGGTTGTTACCAATGTTTCGCAAGCTACTTTTGATTCGGAATCTTGTTTTAAAAATTCATCTAATAAAGCATCTGAAATTTGGTCTGCTACTTTATCCGGATGTCCTTCAGATACAGACTCTGATGTGAAAAAATATGACATTTTCAATAAATTTAGTTTATAAAATAAAAGGGGGAAAAATAAATAACAGAAGCAATGTTTTAGCATTTTTTTCTGCGGTTGCAAGCAATCAAATCTTTCCGCCGGAATGCAAAAATAAAGAATAAAAAATAAACGACAAATTAAAACCCGATTTTACAAAATGTTTTATTTGAGTAAAAATGTTTTTTATGTAAAGAACAATCTCGAAAATAGAGGTATTTGCATAATAAAACATTATGATTTTAAACGGATTTTCTGCTTTAAGCTTTTGAGACTTAATAAAAAGTATTTTTTTTAAATCGAAATTTTACAGAAATTTAAATAATAAAATAAAACTTTTTATGTTTGTAGATAAATAATAAATCCTTTCTTCATACTCTATTTTTTTATTATGACCTATAAAACATACAAAAAATATAATATCATACTGGCGTGGCTCGTATTTTTAATTGCTTTTATTACCTATTATTTAACGGTTGAACCCACTGTGAGTCTTTGGGACTGCGGAGAATTTATTGCATCTTCTTTTAAACTGGAAGTAGGGCATCCGCCCGGAGCACCTTTTTTTATGCTGTTAGCACGCTTTTTCTCTTTGTTTACCTCATCGGTGCAACATGTTGCATTTATGATTAATACGATATCGGTAACGGCAAGTGCTTTCACTATTCTGTTTATGTTTTGGACAATTACTTATTTTGCAGATAAAATTTTAATAAAAAAAGACACTTTTAATTCAAACAACGCTGTTGCCGTTCTTTTAAGCGGCATTGTCGGATCGCTGATTTACACATTTTCCGATACTTTTTGGTTTTCTGCCGTCGAAGCGGAAGTTTATGCAAGTTCATCATTGTTTACGGCAGTTGTATTTTGGTCAATTTTAAAATGGGAAACAATTTCCGAACAAAAATATTCCGATCGTTGGCTCATCCTTATTGCTTTATTGATGGGAATTTCAATAGGAGTACATCTTCTTAACCTTTTAGCAATTCCGGCAATTGTTTTCGTATATTATTTTAAAAAATATAAAACAAGCAAAAAGGGTGTTGTCTATGCATCATTAATTTCTGTTGCTCTGCTTGCATTTGTAATGTACGGCATTATTGACGGTTATGTTGCTGTTGCTTCAAAATTTGAACTGCTGTTTGTGAACTCTTTAGGGCTTCCGTATGACAGCGGACTTTTTACCTATATTATTCTCAGTTTCGGCTTGTTAATTTTCGGTATTTATTATTCTTATAAAAAGAAAAAAGTTCTGTTAAATACTGCCCTGACGATGATTACTGTTATTCTTATCGGTTATTCTTCTTACGCTGTTATTGTTATTCGTTCTCATGCAAATCCGCCGATGGATGAAAATAATCCGGAAAATGTTTTTGCTTTGTTATCATATCTTAACAGAGAGCAATACGGGTCACGTCCTTTAATTTACGGAAATTATTATAATGCTGAATTTCAGAAAGATGAATCCGGTGAAATAAAAGTTAAAAAATTATATACTTACATTCCGGTAAAAGGGAAATATTTAAAAATTGAAAAAACAAATCCGGAATATCTTTATAAATCTTCAGGGAAAACATTATTTCTGCGAATGTACAGCCGAGACAAAAATCACATATCAGCTTATAAGTCATGGGCGGGTATTACACCCGGTGAAAATCCGACATTTGCAGATAATTTAAAGTTCTTTATTAAATATCAGTTAGGGCATATGTACTTTCGCTATTTTATGTGGAACTTTGCCGGACGACAAAATAATTTGCAATCATACGGCGGAATAACTAAAGGAAACTGGATAAGCGGTATTCCGTTTCTGGATGAAATAATGATTGGAAATCAGAAAAATCTTCCTGATAAAATTAAAAATAATAAAAGTAGGAATGTTTATTATTTATTACCGTTTATACTCGGAATTATCGGATTAATATTCTCATTATCAAAAGACAAGAAGAATTTTACAATAATTGCTTTGCTGTTTTTCTTTACCGGAATTGCCATTGTTATGTATTTAAACCAAACACCGTATCAGCCGCGTGAAAGAGATTACGCCTATGCAGGTTCATTTTATGCGTTTGCAATATGGGCAGGTTTGGGAGTTGCCGGTATATACAGTTATTTTTCCGAGAGATCAAAGCGGACAATTATTATCATTATTACAGCACTGTTAACATTGCCGATTCCTGTTCTTATGGCTTCTCAAAATTGGGATGATCACGATCGTTCCGGCAGATATACCGCTCGTGATTTTGCCGAAGATTATTTAAATTCTTGTGAGAAAAATGCAATATTGTTTACTTACGGCGATAATGATACTTTTCCGCTTTGGTATTTACAAGAAGTTGAAGGTGTAAGAACGGATATAAAAGTTGTGAATTTGAGTTTGCTCGGTGCTGATTGGTACATTGATCAAGTCAGAAAAAAAACTTACGAAGCAGATCCTGTTCCGTTTAAAATGAAACACGAAAAATATCGTGAAGGAACACGTGATGCAATTTATGTTACCGAAAATCCGGATATTTTTATCAACGAGAAATATCAGGCAAACAGTATAAAATATGAAAAGTCATTAAAATCCGTTAAAACAAATTTGATTAAAATTCTTTCCGATTCCGAATATCCGAAGCGGAATGCCGATGAATATAAAAAATTAACAGCTGCATTAGATACATTGTCCTTAACTGATATTGCCGGCGTAACCGGAGGGCTTTCTGCTGAACGATTTATTTCTGAATACAAACTTAATAAAGAAAAAGTTAATGTGTTTTATAATAATGTTCAAACTCTAATCGACACTGTTTCAAAAGATTATTTACCTTTAAAAAATGCAATGGATTTTGTGGCTTCCGATAAAAAAAATACACAATTACAATCATCAAAAGGAGACCTTATAAATTACATACCTTCTAAAAAATTATCACTGCTGGTTCCATGGCCGGAAGCGGCAAAAGCCGGTATTTTTACGACAAAAGAACTGAGTTTATTTGAAAAATACATAAAATGGAAACTGAAAAAAACATATATATTTAAAAATGATATGGCTGTTTTGGAAATTATTGCCCGTAATAATTGGAAACGTCCGATATATTTTGCAACAAGTGTTCCTAAAAGCAGTTACAACGGCTTGCAAGATTATTTAAGATTAGAAGGTTTTGCCTTGCGACTTGTTCCTTTTAAAACAAATGAGAATGATACTTATATTAACAGCGATATCCTTTATAATAATTTAATGAATAAAGGGAAATGGGGCAATATTGACAAAAAAAATGTTAATGTCGATAATTATGTATTAAGAACTGTACGTATCTTAAATATAAGACAAACATTCGCTTTGCTTGCAAACCAACTCATAAATGAAGGAAAAAATGATAAAGCCGAAAAAGTATTAGATCGCTGTGTTGAAATAACACCGGATTATAATTTCACGTATGATTATGAAATGTTTGACATTGCTGAGGCATATTACCGAATAGGCAAAGCCGAAAAAGCAAATAAAATTATCAATATTATTTATAACAATGCAGTTCAATATTTAAAATATTATGCAGGATTTTCCGAAAAATTCAAAAATGATATTATTCCGGATAAATCTAAAACAATAGCCGTAATAAATCAATTTGCTGAATTAGCAAAAAAATACAATCA
This sequence comes from Bacteroidota bacterium, assembly GCA_024277895.1. GTDB lineage: Bacteria > Bacteroidota > Bacteroidia > Bacteroidales > JAADGE01 > JAADGE01. The sequence continues at coordinate 8,099 of JAJRUH010000175.1, forward strand.
ACGCGATTTATCGGAAAAACTGACCAATTTAATAAATCTATATATTCGATAGTTCAACAGCATATCCGGATATGTTTCTGTTTTCAGAAGATTTTTTCTATTTTTGAACAATAAAACAGACTAAAATACTCGAATATGATAAATCAGGAAAAATTTAATCTTCTTGAAGCAAAAAACAAAGAAGCATTTGCCGGCGGCGGAGAAGAACGTATAAAAAAACAACACGAAAAGGGAAAACTGACTGCAAGAGAACGCGTTGAATTACTGCTTGATCAAGGGTCTTTTCAAGAACTCGGACGTTTTGTAACTCATCGGTCGCAAGACCTCGGCCTGGATAAAAACATTCCGCTCGGCGACGGTGTTGTTACCGGTTACGGAACCGTAAACGGAAGATTAATTTATATTTTCTCACAGGATTTTACAATTTTCGGAGGCTCACTTGCTGAAGCACATGCCGAAAAAATTGTAAAAATAATGGATTTGGCAATGAAAAACGGAGCTCCGCTTATCGGATTAAATGATTCCGGCGGAGCCAGAATTCAGGAAGGTGTTGTTTCTCTCGGCGGTTATGCCGATATTTTTTACAGAAATACTTTAGCATCAGGTGTTATACCGCAAATTTCGGCAATTATGGGTCCTTGTGCCGGCGGTGCTGTTTATTCTCCTGCAATTACCGATTTTAACATTATGGTTGAAAATTCATCTTATATGTTTGTAACAGGTCCGAATGTCGTCAAAACCGTAACTCACGAAGAAGTAACATCAGAAGAACTCGGCGGAGCAAGCGCACATTCAACAAAATCGGGTGTTGCACATTTTACGGCAGGCAATGACTTAGATGCACTTAATAAAATTAAGAAATTACTAAGTTATATTCCTCAAAATTGTGAGGAAACAGTTCCGGATACTGATTATGATACCGATAACGGTGCAAATCCTAAACTCAATGATGTGATACCGGAAAATCCGAATCAGCCTTATGATATCAGAGATGTAATATACAAAATTATTGATAAAGAAAGTTTTTTTGAAGTGCATGAAAGTTATGCAGGAAATATTGTAGTCGGTTTTGCTCGACTTGCCGGAAGAAGTATCGGTATCGTAGCCAATCAACCTATGTATCTTGCCGGTGTATTGGATATAGAATCCTCTAAAAAAGGTGCTCGCTTTGTGCGTTTTTGTGATGCTTTTAATATTCCGCTTTTGGTTTTTGAAGATGTTCCCGGTTTCCTTCCCGGAACCGACCAAGAGTGGAGAGCAATTATAACTAACGGAGCAAAATTGCTTTATGCTTTTTCGGAAGCAACCGTTCCTCGCATTACCGTTATTACGCGTAAAGCATACGGCGGTGCTTACGATGTTATGAATTCAAAACATATAGGAGCCGATTTAAATTTTGCTTGGCCTACGGCAGAAATTGCTGTTATGGGGGCTAAAGGAGCCGCTGAAATTATTTTTAAACGAGAAATTTCAAAAGCAGAAAAACCTGAAGAAAAACTTAAAGAAAAAGAAGCCGAATTTAATAAAATATTTGCAAATCCTTATATCGCAGCTGCAAGAGGCTACGTTGACGAAGTTATTAAACCCGAAGATACTCGAAACAGATTAATTAAAGGTTTTAAAATGTTGGAAAATAAAGTTGATAAACTGCCTAAAAAGAAACACGGAAATATTCCTTTATAAAACGGGATAAAATTAACCATCCCGTTTTATAAATATGAATTCTGCAGAAAAAATATTTATCTTTTCTCCCAGACCCAGGCATCTGTTTTGCCGTGTTGATTTTCAAAATCGGAGAAAAATTTCTGTGCAGCTTTTGCCGACGAAAATTCACCTATTGATATTCGATATCTGTCAGGATTCGGAACATAAAAAACGCTTGTAGAAATGCCTTTTGCAGCATAACGTTTTTGCTCTTTTTTTGACGATGCCTCCGATTTTACACTGCTGATGATAATATAATATTTCCCTCTTTGTGCAGAATTCGGTGTTGCATTAACTTCAATATTTTGTGTTTTATTTTCCTGAATATCAGCTGTTTGATTGTTTTTTGGGATTTCTGTATTTTCTTCATTTGATACTTCTTCGTTTTGGTTTACGGCAACATCTTCTGTTGCAGACGAATCAGCGGTATCATTTGTAATCTGATTAACAGTATCGGTATTGTTATCTGCAACTTCTTCTGTTTGATTATTTTCTTCGTCGGGAGTAATAATTTCAAGATCATCATTACTGCCGAAAACATTTTTTTTGATGTAAGCAATTTTTTCAGAAGAAAAGTTATACCCTTTTTTCCATAAATCAGGTTTGAAGAAATATACGGCAACCAGTAAAATTCCGATTAACCCGAAAATTATCAGTAATACCGGCCAAAACTTCTTCTTCTCCTGTTTTTCTTTTTGCAACTTTGCGGGTTTTTGCTTTTTAGCTGCAGGAGCTTTTTTTACAGGTTTTGGTTTTTCTTTTTGGCTAACAGGTTTAGCCGCGGGCTTTTTTCGGGGATTTTTTTTAGGATCGGTTTTCGTTACTTCTTGTTCTGTTAATGAAACTTTCGGCAATCCGAAAGAATCAACTAAAAGGTTATCTTTTGAAATATATGAAAATTCATAACTCCCGTCAGCTGCTTTTTTAAATTCACCCAATTCCGGAAACAATACTTTTTCTCCGGAATTTAATTGAGTTTTTATCGTTTTTACGTATTCTGAAATTTGTTCTTTTGCACTATCACCGGAAATTCCCTCCTTTTCCGCTAAATGTTGCACCAATAATCCTTCGTCTTGTGTATATTCGGGATTAAAAACAACAATTTTATACGGCGGGGTCATAGTTTTGGTTTCCTTATCAATTTGGGCAGGAATATGCTTTGAATCAAAGGCCCCGAAACCGCCCAAAATTACCCGTTCGTTTGTGAGCAGTAAATTTTTGATATGTTGACTGATTTCCATAAAAAAGTATTTTGATAACAAAGTTAATGAAAAATTTTAAAATTCGTAAATTCAGAATGAAAAAATAATATTCTGAATTTTTGCAATCTTATACAATGTTTATATTTCTGTGTATTTTTAGCATAATATTATATATTTTTGAACTCTTATAAATATTTATGAAAAAAATAATTGTTACCGGCGGAACCGGTTATATAGGATCTCACACTTGTGTTGAGCTGATTAATTCGGGTTTTGAAGTTATTATTATAGACGATTTATCAAATTCAACAATTGAAGTTCTTAACGGAATAAAGAAAATAACCGGAATAAAACCGGAGTTTTATAAAATTGACTTGGCAAATGCAAAAGAAACTTTTAGTTGTTTTAATAAAATTAAAAATGTTTCGGGAATTATTCATTTTGCTGCATATAAGGCTGTAGGAGAGTCGGTTAATTTTCCGTTGAAATATTACAAAAATAATCTTAACTCATTGATAAATATTATTGAAAACATGCAGGAGAAAAGTTTTAAAAATATTATATTCTCCTCATCTTGTACGGTTTACGGTCAAGCAGAAAAACTTCCGGTTACGGAGCAATCGCCGATTATTAAAGCCGATTCACCTTACGGCAATACCAAACAAATTTCGGAAGAAATTATTTATGATACGATTAAAAGTACGGAATATTTAAAAGCAATTTCTTTACGATATTTTAATCCTATTGGTGCTCATGAAAGTTCCGAAATCGGAGAATTGCCGATTGGTGAGCCTGCTAATTTAGTACCGTATATTACACAAACAGCTGTAGGTATCAGAAAACAATTAAGAATTTTCGGGAATGATTATAATACTCCTGACGGCACAGCAATCAGAGATTATATTCATATAACGGATTTGGCAAAAGCACATATTGCGGCTTTAAACCGACTTCTGAATAAGGAAAACAAAATAAATTATGAAGTATTTAACATCGGAACAGGAAAAGGAAATTCCGTTTTAGAAGTGGTAAAAACATTTGAAAAAGTTACCGGTATTAAATTAAATTACAAAATTGTAAATCGGCGTCCGGGTGATATTGAAAAGATTTGGGCTGATACAAGCCATGCCGAAAAAGAGCTTGGTTTCAAAACCGAAAAATCTTTGGGAGATGCTCTTTTGTCAGCTTGGAATTGGGAGAAAAAATACAGAAACATTACATAATTTAGAAACTATTATCGGTTTTTGTCATTTTGAAATCATTTATATTGACTTTTGAACGTCCGGAAGGACTTCAAAACGTCTTGATTATTTTTAACTAAACAGCATTGAATTAATAAGTTATAAGTACTTTTGTATGAAATCTGAAATTTTTCTGAACTTTTTAATATTTTTTATTTTAAATTTTTCATCAACAAGTTATCTTTCAGGGCAAACCCCGGACGGTAAAGAAATGCGAGGTGTGTGGATAGCTACCGTAAAAAATTTAGATTATCCGAGCAGCGGATTTTTAAGTGTAAAAGAGCAAAAAAAAGAATTTACCGATATGCTGGATTATTTTTCCGAAACAGGTATTAATGCAATTTTCTTTCAAGTTCGCCCGGCAGCTGATGCTTTTTACGATTCAAAATACGAACCTTGGTCGGAATGGCTTACCGGCAAACAAGGTAAGGCTCCCGTTCCGTATTATGACCCCTTAAAGTTTATGATTAAAGAATGTCATAAAAGAAATATAGAATTTCATGCATGGATTAATCCGTTTCGTGCAGTTGCTACAATTGAATATGCCGATATTGCAAAAAATAATATTACACACAGAAAACCGGAATGGTTTTTCACATACGGCATTAATAAATATTTTGATCCCGGTATTCCGGAAGTCAGAAAATATGTTACAATGATTATAAAAGACATTGTACATCGTTACGATATTGACGGAATTCATTTTGATGATTATTTTTATCCTTATCCGATAAAAGATGAACACAACCGAATCATTCCCATTCCCGACATTCAAACCTATCAAACCTATAACACCAAATTTGATAATATTGCCGACTGGAGGCGAAATAATATGGATTTATTTATTAAAGATGTTTATGATGCAGTAAAATCCGAGAAACCTTATGTAAAATTCGGGGTTGCACCTTCGGGCGTTTGGCGTAATAAAAGTAAAGACCCCGAAGGTTCGGATACGAGGGGTTTGGCACATTACGATTATCTGTATTCCGATGTTGTAAAATGGTTAAAAAATGGTTGGATTGATTACGTTGTACCGCAAATTTATTGGCCTGTCGGAAATAAATATGCCGATTATCTTACCCTCGTAAACTGGTGGAGCAAACACACTTACGGTAAGCAACTTTATATTGGTCTGGCTGTTTACAATGCAGGAAAAGATGCTGCATCACCGGCTTGGAGAAACCCGAATGAACTTCCGAAACAAATGCGTATTAACCGAGAAAATCCGAAAGTTTTGGGCAGTATCTTTTATCGGGCAAGTTCCCTAATGGCTAATCCTCTCGGGTTTAGTGACAGTTTGAGATTTCATTTTTATTCTGTTCCTGCATTACCGCCCGAAATTCCGTATCTTACTACTGCTGTTAACACAACAATTATTGCCGATACAAATCTCGGAATTATTTCCGATACGCATAGTCCGATAAAGGTTTTTATTACAAAACTCGGTAACAAATTAATGATTTCTTGGGAAGATACAAAACAGGGTTCGGGTTCCGATAATCTTTATAAAATATATAAATTCAGAGGTTACGATTTTAAGTATGCCGACGAAAACGACATATATAAAACAACAAAAGATAAATTCATTATACTGAAACGGAAACGCCTTCCGTTTTTCCGAAAAAAATATACTGTTGTGATAACCGAGAACGGTAAAAATAAAAAAGAAAGTAATATTATTACTGTAAAATTATAAAATAATGTCATTCATAAGACGTTTTGAAGTCCTGTCGGACGTTCAAAAGTCATTAGTAATAAATTCAAAATATCCGGAAAGGTTATTAAAGTTCATAAAATTTAAATAATATCCCGAATATTTAAATAGTTTCAGAAAAAATATTAAATTTGAGTGTCTGTTTAAATTTAAAAATTATTATTTTAGACGACGAACAAGAAGCTTTGGATATTTTATCTGCTTTATTAATTGATACAGGAAAAGTTGATATCATTAAAACCCTTCAAAATCCGTTAAAATTAGAATCTTCAATCGCATCATTAAAACCCGATGCTGTGTTTACCGACATTCAAATGTCCGATTATAACGGCATTGATATTCTTGAAAATATAAGGGAATATAATCCGACCTTGCCGGTTATTTATGCTACAGCTCATAAGAAATTTTCTTTAGAAGCTGCAAAACACAATCCCTTCAGTTATTTATTAAAACCGATTAATCGAGAAGAGTTAAATCATACAATTGATCATCTCATTTCATATCTTTTCGGAACTAATGAATCGATCGATAATAACAAAATAAAACTGCCGATAAAAAACGGATTAATTTATGTTAATTATAGTGAAATTCTGTCTCTTACGGCAGAAGGAAATTATACCGTCATTAAATTAATTAACGGAGAAACTCATTTATCTTCCTATAATTTAGGGCGTTTGACGGAAAAAATAAATCAGGATAAATTTGTGAGAATAAACAGGCAAACAGTTATTAATTCTGATTATTTGAAAGAAATTAATAAACGCAAAAAATATTGCAAAATAAGGGCGGAAGATATAGAAGAACAGTTAAAGGTTTCAAATACATTTCTGAAAAATATTAATAAAATGCTTTAAAATTGAAAAAAAAACAATTAAAAGAAACATTCAAACACCTTTTTTTTAATGCCGTTACTTTAGTACTGTTGCTTGCCTTAATTCCTGCTTTTATTATTATACTGATTCATCCGGTTAATTTTCAAAAATATCAAATAAAATTAAACAAAAAAGTGCTTAATAAAACTGAAATATCTTCTTATAAAGATCTTAATTATGACGGAAAACAAGAGTATATATATTTGAATAATTACACAAATCGTACATTATCAATGCTTATTTATACTTCCGATATGGAACATACAGGTCAGTATAATTCCGAATATTATATGCCGGATGCATTAAGCAGAAACAAAATTTATTGTGAGGATATTGATAATGATTCAATAAAGGAGATTATATATTTTTCTCAAAATAAGGATTCGTTATTTTTAAGCATCTTCAGTTATAAAGAGTTAAAATTTTTATTAAAAGAACGCTTTATTACAACAATCGGTTTAAACGGAAAACACGATTATGATTATAATTGGTTAACATCTGTAGATATTAATAATGATAATGTTAAAGAAATATATTTTTCTGTTATTGCCGGTTATGCTTTATATCCCAGGAAACTTTTCAGATATGATTTGGCACACGATTCATTGATTACGTCTCCTGATGTAGGCGCAAAACAATTTGCAAAATCATTTACTTCAGAATCGGGTAAGCTTATTTTTCTTTCAGGTTCAAGAGCTGCAGATAATTGTCATAACGGATTTCCCTTTGCATATAAAGATTCTTGTGTATGGTTTTTTGTATATGATAAAGATTTAAAATTTATTACCGCTCCCGAAAGGTTTGCGGGAAAACCGAGCTCAATAACGGATATATACAAATACGGAGAAAATTATACGGCAATATTTATAAATCTGGGTACTTACGGAGAAAATAATGAGATATTAATTATAAACCCGAAAGGCAAAATTATAAATCGTATAAACACACCAATAAAATCAAAATATGAAAATTTAATAAACCTTAAAATCGGAAAGAAATATCATTTTTTTATAGCAGAGAATTCACTTGATAATATTTTTTACTTTGAGTTTTTTCCTGAAAAACAAGTGTTTAAAGAAACTCGTTTATCGAAAAAGCTGAACGGATATCAACCCCCGTATATATTTGATATTGATAAAGATAATGAAGACGAATTTTTTTTAATTTCTTTTGTTGATAATTCATTATATCTATACAGAAACAATTTGACAAATGAGGTGAAAGTTCCGGTTGATGCAGATTTTCGCGGTATTGAGAACATTTCTTCAAAAGTTATTGATAAGGATATTAAAATTATTATTACAACAAAGTCGAAAGTGTATTTTTACGATTATTTTGAGAATCCGAACTATAGATTTCAATATTTATTTTGGATAATAATTTATTTGGTTTCAATATTTTTCGTTTGGCTTGTTCAGTTAATTCCTAAACGTATTGAAAAAAAACAATCTGATTTAAAAAATAAAATTATTAATTTACAGCTGAAAAATACTCAGAACCAATTAGATCCGCATTTTACTTTTAATGCTTTAAATGTGGTGGCAAGTAAAATCTACAAAGAAGACCGAAATACGGCATACGATTTATTTGAACGTTTTTCACGCCTGATGCGTTCTTCATTAGCATTTTCCGATAAAATTTTCCGACCGTTAAGTGATGAGCTTCAATTTACCGAAGATTATTTAGAATTTCAAAAAAGTCGTTTTATAAAGGTTTTCGATTACTCAATTTCAGTTGATGAAGACATTAATCCCGAAAAAACAGAAATTCCTAAAATGCTTATTCAGGGTTTTGCGGAAAATTGTGTGAAACATGCATTTAAAGGAATTCAATATAAAGGTAAAATCATAATTGCAGTAAAAAAAGAAGAAGGAGAAACCATAATTACAATTGAAGATAACGGAATCGGTATTAAACAATCACAGATAAATAATCCTGTTCCTGATTCCGGTTACGGGATGGTTACTATGCAAGAGCAAATTTCACTGATTAATAAATTGTACAAAAAAGAAATTGTTATTGATGTTACGAATAAATCAATGAACAATACAAGTTTAATCGGCACCTTAATTTCAATACGACTGTAATTATGCTTTTCGGAGTTCAAATTTACAACTCATAATTAATGCATAAAAATCAATATTTTCATTTTGTCACGGTTAATTCTCATAAAAAATTAAACCGCTCAATCAAAAAACAGGGGGTCTTACCAAAAATTCCGAGAGCTTAATAAATAATCTGCAATCTGTTTTCAAATAAAATAATATTCATTTATTTTTAGCTTATCTTTTATCAGTCAAATACATGAATAAAAAACTAAAAATTCTTATTGTTGATGATGATCCGTTTTCGGTTATTTTACTGAAAGAATTTCTGAAAAAGAAATACGCTTATATATATAGTGTAAATAACGGTAAGGAAGCAATTGAATTTTGCCGTAACCACATTGTTGATCTGGTATTAACGGATATTTTAATGCCCGAAATGAACGGTATTGATGCCTTTAAAGAAATTAAAAAAGCACACAAACAAATCAAAGTAATTGCAGAAACAGCTTATACCGACAAAACTAAAATTGACGAAATTCATACGGCAGGTATTGATCATATTATTTTCAAACCTTACAAAAAAGAAGACTTGTTAAGAATTATTAAAGAAACTTTAAATGTAACAGATAATTTAACGGCAAGAATAATAAATTAGGGCTTGCTGAAAAGCTCAGATGTGCAGTTGAGCAGCAAAAATTTGGTAGTTTTATCAAAATAAGTGCAAGGGTTTCAAGATGTTTTATTCAAAAACCTTGCACTTTATCGCAAAAACACAAGTATAAAGTATTG